>PFWQ01000032.1:7424-7566 GCA_002791215.1 candidate division SR1 bacterium CG_4_9_14_3_um_filter_40_9 | reverse complement strand
TTCTTCAGCTGATTGTAGCGGATGAAAGGAATGTAAGAAAACAGTATCTCTTATAGGTACTTGTGAATGCCCTGCTTGAACGGTAGATGGCCAATGAGAATGTATAGAAATGACAGAAACACAAAATTGAGCAGATGAAAAA
>PFWQ01000032.1:7106-7248 GCA_002791215.1 candidate division SR1 bacterium CG_4_9_14_3_um_filter_40_9 | reverse complement strand
TCAGGATCAATGTGGTGGAATGTGAGTGTATAATGTATCTGATTGAACTTGTAGCAATTGACAAAACCCAACCTGACTCGCTGAATGTCAGACCGTCATGTGAATGACCATTTGCAATGACTGTCTTCTCAACGGACAATGC
>PFWQ01000032.1:0-6781 GCA_002791215.1 candidate division SR1 bacterium CG_4_9_14_3_um_filter_40_9 | reverse complement strand
CGCAGTAGGCGCAGTCATTCCGGCGTTATCCTCCGCTGTACAGCGGAGTGCAGCCGGTGCAGTCATTCCGGTGTTATTACGATTTGGAACCGGAATCTAATTTATATTAGTTCATCATGAAATCTTGATATGTATATATCCTTACAAATAGAAAAGATTGAGTGCTCTATATAGGGGTTACTAATAATTTATGTAGAAGAACGCAGGAGCATAAGGCAGGTAATCCATTTTGATTTAGCACTATGTATAATACAAAAAAATTAGTTTATTATGAAAAATACGAAGATATCAGGGAAGCTATTCAGAGAGAAAAACAATTGAAAAAATGGAAAAGAAATCGGAAAATTGTATTGATAGAAAAAGAAAATCCTGAACGGAAAGATATTTCTGAAGAATGGAATGAGTAAATAATTAGATTCCGGCTAGATCCCTGCTGCATCCCGACAAGTCGGGAGATAACGCTGGGATGACAGCCGGAATGACCGCTAGTCTCTAGCTTCTAGTCTCTAGCCATTCAAAATTAGTAGCTAGGAGCAAGTAGCTAGTAGCAAAAGTTTTAATTTCTGATTCCTATATTCTTCACATACTTGCTAGCGATCTTCTGAAATTCAAATAGTTCATCATCAGTAAATGATTCGCCGCCGAAGTCAGGATCCAGTGTATTCCCTCCGACATAATTCTGGAGATAATAATTCTTCGCTCCTCTGATATAGTAGGCCATAGCTTCGATATCGTCCGCTGTGTGCAATCACTTCGCGACCGTAGATCTATATTCATAGTCCACATTCCCTTCGAGAAGGAACTGCAAAAGTTTTTCATAGCTATGATAAAATTCTTTCGTTTGTTCGATTCCCACAGCTTTATAATAACTCGGTAGCGCATGTTTGAGATCGACCGCGACATAATCCAATATACCATCATCAACCATTCTTCTCACGATCTGCCGGTCTCTGCCATTAGTATCGAGCTTTACTGCGAATCCCATCTCCTTCACCTTTTTAGCAAAATCATATAAGCCTGACTGCAATGTCGGTTCGCCCCCAGAGATACTGACACCATCGAGAAATCACTTTCTGCTTTCCAAAAACGTAAAAAAATTTTCTTCAGGAATCATATCATTTTGGAGCAACATCATTTTTTCTGGAAGGACGCATTCGGGATTATGACAAAAATGACAGCGGAAATTACAGCCTTGGGTGAAGACCACGCAGGCTACTTTACCTGGGTAATCCACTAATGTATGTTTCTGGATTCACGCTAACTTCATATACAGTTAACAACTAACAACTAAAAACTAACAGTTACTTTTCTTGAGTGTGTTTATACTAGATACAAGCATTTTCAGTATTTCACGACAAAATTCATAACTACTTTTATAGATGTCGTTATCGATATATTCAGATTCTTTCAATAAATCCAGCCAATAAAGTGATTCATTCGCTTCTTTTAATGCGATACTTAGTTTGTTGATAAAATCTGCTTTTGATTGTCAAAATTCGGCCTCATGTACAAGAGCTCAAATACTTGTTCCAGCTCTCAGTAACTGCTTACTTAAAACAAATTCTTTTTTATCATTAACTAGAAATTTATATAGTTTTACTATTTTTATCGCAAATTCGTAACTCTTTTTTTTCAAGACACTTTCTTTCATTGTGTTCGTTGATGAAATAAAATTCCATTCACTGTTAACTGTTCGTTGTTAGTTGATGCGGCCGGACTGTTAGTTGTTCACTGTTAACTGTTAGTTGATTAAAAATCTCCATTTCTTTTTTGCCCACTTGCCCGCGTATTCGATTCACACACGAGGCAATTGTGCGTATTTCTTAATCATTACTCATCTATCTTCAATCCGAAGTCAGGTTTTCTTGGATGCTATTTGCCTGTTAAATCTTTTATCTATGTGAAGATGCTTCGTGATTTTACCAGGACCATTCAAAATGAGTCATCAGGTCGAAGGTCTTAAAGTCTTAAGGTCATTGGAGCTGACTTTATGGACTTTTGACTTTGGACTTTCGACTGCTCTTATGAGCACAGCCGATGGATGTTTGCCGGGACCGGTGACGATATTCAACATCCGATACATGCCATAACACAGATACACATATCGGCATCATGCTTTGCCGAACATCGGAGCATTCCTTTCCGTCTTGCCAAATCTTGCATGACATGCCTCATCTTCCTGTCCGTCGTAGGCCTCTATCTCCGTGATCATGAAAGCCCTGCCTCTCCCTAACCCTCCCCTGCGAGGGGAGGGAATATTGCCCCCATTAGAGGGGGGTTGGGGGGTAGAAATTACCAGAAATTTTCCGAGCAAGTCCTTGCAGACTTCCAGCACCGGACGGTCGAAGAATGAATGAGGGAGAAGTTTAGATGGCATCTTACTTTTCAAATTTAAGGAAATATTTTTTTGCTTTGCTATGAGTTTTTAGTTTTTCTTTCCATTCTTCATTCACATCAGAGATTCTTTTGACTTCGCCGTCTACCATGAACAATGGATCGACAACTCTGCTTTTACAAAACACCTCCACGTCATAATCATCAGGATTATTCGTTGTCTTGATAGTGCAATTCATACGGTATCGATACAGTTTTAACTTTTCATCCTGTCCATGATACGGTGCTATCTTTGCGAGTACTTCGGCATCAGTGGTATAAAAGTCATCATAGGTGATGTATCATTTTTCTTTAGCGTGCTTGAGGTAATCAGCAACTGTTTGAAACATAATCGCTGTTCCCAAATTAGAATAATAAACATCATTCATGCGAGCAAACATGTCTGTGAATCTTTTTGCAGAGGTATAATCTTTGAATACTCGTTTATTATCGGCTGCGGTGAGACCGTCCAATATATCAAGCAAATCCTTCTGATCATGACGATCATAATGTAGTTTTCCTCTAAGTGAATAATCGATTCTGTCGGCACATAAATCGGGTAGATTTGTTTCTTTGAGTGGGAAATTACTGTCGTCTATAATATAGTTAATATCTATATCATGCTTTCTAAGGATGTCCGGAATTGAGGTTTTTTGGATAAACTTTTCAAAAATACTGTCTTGATAATTTAGATTTTCTTGTGAACCCTCGGCAAATACATAATCCAATGTATGAGAAAAAATGCCATGAGAAATATCATGGAGTAGTCAAGCAAGTTGCTCTTCCTGCGAAGCACCAAATTTTTTCAGAAGCAGATATACTCCTATCGAATGTTCAAAACGTGAATGTGCTCCTCATGGGAAAAATGGCTCACTATAACCAGCCTGATCAATTCCTTTGAGTCTTTGAAAATCAGGACTAGCGATGATTTCCAGTGCTATCGGATCAGTAATTTCTACAGTTCAGTAAAGAGGATCAGAGTAAAGCATGATCATTGGCCATTTAAAAAAAGGTTTTAATCTTTTTGGGAACCAAAAAGGCAAGATGTTGAAAGTCAGGGAACAAAAGCTTGCCCCGTGCCTCGCTACGGGGACCTTCTTCACCTTGCCGTATCATTGCGTTCCCGTAGAGACGCAACTATAGTCCAGCATAGCTGGGTTAATCGTGTCTCTACGGTGATTCTTATTTATTACATTCACAATCGACGACCCTATATTGTTTTACGAACTTAGAATTTTCTGACACTCATTGATCGAAATATTTCCTAGAATAGAATTCAGATTTTTTGCCGATGTTGTATTGGTTTACTGGTCTGAGATAGCCCATGACGCGTGTGAAGACTTGGCAAGGAGTTCTTTGGATTTCCTTTCCTTTTTTGTTGTAGAATTTAGTATCAGCCATTTTTGTTGAGAGTAAAGGGGTAAAAGGGTTGGTCCGTCATTGCGAGGAGCCAAAGGCAACGTGGCAATCAGATTGCTTCACTTTGTTCGCAATGACGTAATCGGTTCGCAACAACAACCGCATTATTCTTTAATCGTCCTCTCCTGGAGAACTCTAATTTTTGCTTCATCTGAAGTATGTTTTTTTCTGATATCCATATCAAATTCCTGACCAGTATATCCTTTTTCTCTATCACACTTTGGACAGAAATCATGTTCTCCGACCACATATCCATGGATAGGACAGATAGAGAAAGTAGGGGAGATGGTTATATACGGAAGTTGATAATTATCAATCACTTTTTTCACCAATTGTTTGCAGGCTTCTGCGCTTGAGATTCTTTCTCACATATATAGGTGCAATACCGTTCAACCTGTATATTTGCATTGTAATTCATTTTGCAATTCCAGCGCTTCAAACGGATCTTCAGTATATCATACAGGAATCTGGGTAGAGTTTGTGTAGTATGGTGCATCATGGGTTCCTGCTTGGATGATGTTTGGTATCTGCTTCGCATCTTCCTTGGCAAATCTATACGTTGTCCCTTCAGCAGGTGTTGCTTCGAGGTTGTACAGATTTCCTGTTTCTTCTTGGTAATCTTTGAGGATAGCTTTCATAAATTCAAGTACATCATCTGCAAATTTCATTCCCCATTCTGTCGTGATATCTTCTTTCCCATTAGTGAAGTTTTGGATTGCTTCGTTCATACCGTTGATTCCGATCGTAGAGAAGTGATTCCTAAATGATGCGAGATATCTTTTGGTATACGGATAAAGTCATGCCTCCAGCCATTTGCTGCATTCCTTCCTCTTGAGCTCAAGCGATGTCCTGGAAAGATTCATAAGATGACGGACTTGTCATTTAAATCATTCTGCATCGTCTTTGAAATTATATCCTATCCTTGCGAGATTCAATGTTACCACCCCGATAGATCAGGTCATCTCTGCTGAGCCGAAAAGTCCTCATCATCTTTTCTCCAATTGGGTCAGATCGAGTTGGAGTCTACAACACATTGATCTGACTGCTCCTGGTTTGTATGCATTAGGATTTTCTACCTTCTTCCATTTGCCGTCCTTGCCTTTTACTTTCTTAAATTGTGAACCAACAAAATTTTGGAAATAAGGGATTCCGTATTTGGCAGTCATTTCAAAGAGGGCGTCTATATCAGGATCATCTCGTGGGAAATCATCTGTGATATTGTAGGTAGGGATAGGAAAGGTGAAGACCGATGACTTTCGATCTCCTTCCGTATAGATTTCAATAAGTACTCTATTGATGATTTTCATCTCATGTCCCAGTTCGCTGAATTTCTTGTCATAATATCCATGTTCGATTCCTCCAAGCATCAATGCTTTGTTTTTCAAATCTTCTGGGCATGTCCGATCGAGCGTGATATTTGAAAACGGTGTTTGTGTTCCTCGTCTGGATGGTACGTTCATATTAAAGACGAAATTTTGAAGTTGCTGTTTGACGTATCTGTAGGTCTTTTTGTAGACATGGTCAGCTTTTTCTTGTTCAGATTTGAATTTGGCACCGATGTCATCAAGCTCCTTCTCGAGTTCTATTTCATATTTATGGACGAATGGGGAAAGATAGGTATCAAAAGAAGAGAAAGCCTGAGCGCCAGCCCGTTCGTTTTGCAATGTTCCCAAGAAGTTCACCATCTGATTGACTGCCGATTGTAGATGTCTTGGAGGAGCGGATTCCAATTTTCCGGCTACGCCATTGAATCATTCTTCGAGCAATTGTCTCAGACTTCGTCCTGCACAATATGGTGCAAACATTCACAGATCATGTATATGATAATCTCCGTTTCTATGTGCGTTTCCTACTTCTTCAGGGTAGATATGTGAAAGTCGGTAGTTAGCAGTTATTTTTTCAGAATTTTTCAATATCAATCATCCGATAGAATATCCTATATTTGCATTTTCATTGATTCTCCAGTCAAGATTCTGAAGGTATTCATCCATAGTATTCGCTACTTCGATGACGACATTTTTGGTGATTCTGGATTCAGATCTTTTTTGACGGTAGATGATGAAAGCCTTAGCTACCTGATCATATCAAGATTTGATAAGAATCTGTTCTACAGCGTCTTGGATAGTCTCCACATCGGGGATGTTTTTCCCGATTTTTCTCTCTACCTCATTACCAACTGCTTTGGCCATTTCATGAACCTGAGAAAAATCAGTCCCGCCTACCGCTTCAATAGCTCTTTTAATCGCTTTCTCAATTTTTTCGATCTCAAATGAGACAATTGAACCGTTACGTTTCCTGATTTTGTAGATTACCATTTCAGATAGGGATGTTACGTAGATAAAGAAATATGTTTACATTTGCTGATTATACTACAATATGTTGTATGCATTTTTTGAGGATGGCCACTATATATAGTATTGAAAAACAAAAACAATAGAAAAATCATTAAAGAAATTTCTAAGTTTTGGCTTTTGCTTAGCGGTTTTAGAAAAAATCAAGAGCATTAATTCAAATTGGTTTGACTTTTCGCTCCACGTAGTATTTCCATGAGATCTTCAGAGTTTTTGTAGGTCGTCTTTGGGTTTAAAAGAAATTTTTCGTAAGTACTCACTATATTTAAATAATTTTTTCCTTTAGAGACATACTTTCTTTGTCATTGCCACAAAGAAAATATACAAAGAAAGCTCTAGGGAAAGATGGCCATCCAGCTCTGCTGGACTATTTCGGTCGCACACGCACTTTCCCGCCCCACCATCGTTGCGGTCTTTTCAGTATTGCTCCTCGACACCTCTGTTTGGTTTTCTGGTTACGTATGGTTTGAAATGGAAGCAAGATTTTTTTCCATTGTTTTGTAATGAGAAATAATTACCTATATTTATCGTTCTAAATGTAAAATTTACCACTTAACATTATTTTTTTGATGGAAAATTCATTACTTCATGATCAACGTCATTCTCTTTCTCACGTGCTCGCGCAAGCAGTGCTGAGA
>PFWQ01000048.1:936-6190 GCA_002791215.1 candidate division SR1 bacterium CG_4_9_14_3_um_filter_40_9 | reverse complement strand
TTCCGGGATATATGGAAGATTGGCCACAAGAATAAGGTTCATAGTGGCATAGGTGGATAGGCAGATAGGAGTAATGAAACTCAATAAGTCTGACTTGATGAATTCAACCGGGAAATCATGATCCTTGATGAGGATCTCATAATTTTGCTGAGCGACAGCGAGCGCTTTTTCTGATATATCGGTGAAGATTGCTCTCTTGAAAAAACAAGGATTCTGGAGAAGAACGGAAATGCCCAGTACCCCACATCAGACACCGATATCCATCAAGGTATGACAAGACTTTGGATTTCAGATCTCAGAGCTCAGAACTCAGAATTCAGATCACCTTCATCAATTATCGGCTGTTTGTAATTTACATGTTGTTTCCTGCCATCTGCCTTCTGTTATCTGTAAACTGTCTATGTCTTCGGTCACTGCCATGATCATATATTCTGTTTCCGGACGTGGGATGAGCGTATTGGCATCGACATGGAATTTTCTTTTGAAAAATTCTACGAATCCGAGCGCGTACTCGAGTGGCTTGCAGTTGTCAGCGACATCGTGATAGATGTCCAGGATCTTTTTTTCTTGGTCTGTAGAAATCTCTTGGCCTGCATTGATCCGCATCTCTTCTTTGCTATAATCGAGGAAGTAGCAGATAAGCTTCTGGAGCACGAATTTTTCTTTGTATTCTGGGTTGCTGATCAATTGTTCTATGGTCATAAAAGTTTGAAATAAATAAATGAATAGGTATATATAGACCAATGCGTCATTGCGAGAAGTGTAACGACGTGGCAATCTGCATGGGAATAATCAAACTAGATTGCCTCACCCCGAAGCATCGGTGTTCGCAATGACAGTTCAGCAATAATAGACTCGCCTTTTATTTATTTGGAATAATGCGCTTCGCTAAAGTGAAAACCACACATCATATCCTGCCTGACTTTGAGAAGCTGCTGTTGGCTATTGAAAAACAGCCTGCGATTTCTAGAATAATTCCAGGAAGAATCTCCAGGCAGCAGAAATGATCATCAAAGCTTGGATTTAAGATTTCGTATGTTACACCGAGTGGTTTGAAATGTCTTATGACCAAGGGCGCAACTGCGCAGGAACTCTTTGTAATATGTAATGAAAAGGATGCACCTGCCGTGCAAGATTTTATTCTTAACCTCATCCGTTGAGCATTCGATTAGCTATCATTTCTAGCGTCGTAATAGTGTATGTACGAATTTGGGTCGTGAATACAATTTTTTCTGATAAGAAAGTTAAAGTACATTTGACGCTCAAAATTATTATTGTAAGTATGCTGTTGGTGGGGTCATTGTTTTTTTATAGATATCTGCTCGGGTCTATGGGGCAGATCAAGCTCTATTTCATGGATAATCCTGACTGGAAAAGCCTAGGCCTCTTCATCTCCTATTGTTTGGCTTTCGTACTTTTCCTCACCTTATTCATGAAATGACGATATACCAAAGTCTTGCAGACTATCTTCATAGGTGCGCTCTTTTTCATAGCTATCAGCTACGGATGATACTTGCTCGGCATCGATGTCCTCATCCTCTACTACCTTGTCTCTGCATACGCTGAAGAATATCTCAAATACTCATCTGGAAATAATCTCTTCTTCAAAGAAGAATGACACAATCTCAGGGATCTGATTTTTTTCTGTATCCTCATAGGACTGGGATTTAGTATGGCAGAAAATCTGCTATATCTATGATATTCTTTCGTCAATCACGAACAAGTATCACTGGTCAATATGACGCTAGGAAGGTGACTTATCAGCACGCTCTTGCATATCGTCTCTACCGGTCTTATCGCCTTCCTTGCCATTAAAATCCAAAAAAAGCGGAGCTTCGCTGCCGCTTTGATCGGGTGACTTATCTGAGGAGTCTGAATTCACAGCTTGTATAATATCAGCTTAGCATATCATATGTCATATATCACTATCCCTATCATCATAGTCTGTTTTTTCTTACTGAGCTATCTGCTCTATCAGAGCGACATATTGTATGAAAATACAGAACGTTAGAACGTTAGAGCGTTAGAGCCCTGGAAGCGATTATCTGCCGTTCTGCAACCTGCCATTCTGCAACCTAATCATTGTATCCTTGTTCTTCAAGGGTCATTCCCAAGATTGCTTCGTCTTGAGTAATGTCTCCTGCGATACCTTTGGGATCTTTATTGATATATACGAACATCGGCATCAACATAGGCACCCTACCGATGATTTTCGCGACGAATTCTCCGAGTTCTTCTTTGATCTGCCTAAGATTATCTTTGATATCCATTCATTTTTTCTGGTTGCCATTGTATTTCGCTCTCGCAAATTCTACAATCTGCGTGTGGATGCTTTTGACTTCTCATGAGTATACGAATCCTCTGGATTCGATCTGGATATTTCAGACTAATTCTTTGGTCTTGGTGTCGACTTTGAAGATAAGCGCCACTACTCCATCTTCTGCCATGATGCCACGCGCTTTCATCACATATTCACCTGACATATGTCATTGCCCTTTCCCATCGATCATCACGATGTCGAGCTTGATTTTTTTATCGCTTGTTATGACTACATTGTCATAGAGTTCTATGATCTGACCATTTTCTTCCGGCATCATTATATTCTCGTCTGAGATTCACATAGAGATAGCAATTTTTTTGTTCGCATGTCTCATGAATGTATCTCCATAGATAGGAGCATAATATTCCGGTTTGAACATCGCCATCATCATCTTGATATCTTCCTGTTTTCCATGTCCGGATGAGTGTACGTCCAAGTCGTTATCATCTATGATTTCTACTTTTAGATGGATGAGATCGTTGATCATATCGATGACCGGTTTCTCATTTCCTGGAATGGTATGCGATGACAAAAGCACTACATCGGTTGGACTCAGACTGAAATCTTTGTATGTATTGGTAGACATTCTCACGAGCGCAGAAAATTCTTCACCTTGAGAACCAGTACAAATTATCATAATGCGTTCATCTGGCATCTGTTCTACGTCCGGACCGATAGGTCTGATCATCTGCGGCGGTACTTTGATATAGCCGAGTTCCTGACACAGCTTTACATTGTTGATCATGCTTCTTCACGCAAGAAACACGACTCTATTGTATTTCACTGCACTGTCGATCAATTGCATCACTCTTCCTATATTTGACGCGAAAGTTGATACGATTATCCTCTTTTTACAATCCCTGATAATACTATCCAAATTCTGTCCGATTATCTTTTCCGAAATGGAATGTCCCGGTTTGGCGGCATTCGTACTCTCTCCCATGAATAATCTCACTCATTCCTGTCCGATCCTGGACATCTTTCAGATGTCAGCAGGTTTATCGATAGCCGGCGTATGATCGATTTTATAATCTCACGCTGTTACGATAAGTCCTTTCGGAGAATGGATGGCAAATCACATGGATTCAGGGATATTGTGGTTCACTCTAAAAATCTCTACCGTAAAGACACCCAATTTGAGGATATCCATATCAGGATCTACAATCTTGTATTTGAGTTGTTTATTGTCTTTTTCATCCATAGATTTTCTGATCAACCCCAAACTCAATGGAGATACATAGATCATAGGAAAATCGAGTTCCGGAAGAATATGCTTGAGCGCTCAGATGTGATCCAAGTGTCCGTGTGTGATGAGTATCCCTCTGATATTCTTTTTCTTTTTGGTGAGATAATTGATGTCAGGTATCATATAATCTACACCATGCATTTCTGGGGTAGCAAATTCGATACCTGCGTCTATGATGATGATATCATTTTTGTATTCCAAAATAGTACAGTTGATACCTACTTGTTCCATACCTCCCAAAGGGATGATCCTGAGCGGAACTTCATCTTTTTTGATCAACTTGGTGAAATCTTGCACTCTCACCTGTTTTACTTCGTCTCTGTGACGTAAAAATGCCTCAGAAGTAATCCCGGCATCTCTTTTCTGCGGTCTTCTATTGTTGTACTGATGTCTTTGTATCGAGGTGCGATCAACCGCGTCTCTACCCGTACCTGGCTTGTTTTTATTGCTAAAATCGATAGAAAGATTTCACTGCATCGGCGCAGCACCACTTGGCGCTGGTCTGGTTGCTGGGACACTTCATGAAGTGTCCCTACGTATTGAATTCACAATTGGACTTGCATTTGTTGGTTTCGTGACATTTGCTTGTGGTCTTGGTTGTGGTTTGTTGGACTCGGTACTCGGTACTTTATACTCGGCACTCTTTTGGTTTGTTGTTGGTAAATTCATAAATTAAATAATTTAGAAAATTAAAATTGTATATGTTCTCACTCTCTCATCTAAGATTGCTCTGTGAAGAAAGGAAGATTCCGCTCATAAGTCAGGCGACTGAAAATTTTTTGTGAGAAATTTTGCAGAAATATAAACCTAAGATATGTTTGGAAATTGGCGGCGCTGTATGATACAGTGCGATTTTTACCGCTGGACTTGTGCGCCAACGGTGAGGACAAGTATACTCTTTCGAGGTTTCTCATCCGGCATATTTGGAATGATTGATACATATCCGTGAATCGTGACTAGGGAATATCACCTCTTACCCATGAGATTGCAGGCAATGGCCTATAAAGAAATTGCTCCCGCCAAAGAGGCGGACAAGCCCAAAAAAAGCGGATTTTGTCTTTATTGATGGGCAGAAAAGTCAGTATGCTGAGTATCTAGAAATCATAGAAACTTTAATCAGCGATACCACTATTCTCGTACTGGATGATGTTATCAAATATCATAACAAACTAAGTACAGTATATAGATTTCTTGAAAAAAAGCAAATGAATTACGAAGTGAGGCAATTGGAGGCTGATGATGGCGTAATGACAATGGGGTTATAGAACGATGGAACGATAGATTGTTAGGAAGATCTGTTTTTCTTCTTGTACGTAATCAAAGAAGAAAGCATTTTAAGTACTTCTAATATTTTACTCTGGAGATACTCATATTCTTTATCATCCACAAATCATAATTCTTTGGAAATAATAAGTTGTGTCTCAAGTTCAGCTGCAGATCATTTTGCTATATACAAAAAATGGATTGTCTCTCATTCTCAATTTCTTTGGTCTCATTCTGCTATGTTTGACGCAATGGATACCGAACATCTCTTCATCTGGTCTACTAGAGAATATGTCTCCGTCTTTGGATATTTTTTCGTAATTACATATATTTCTTTGCAAAGTTGGATTGCTTTCTGCCAAACTTCTAACTTTTGATAACTCGTATACATTATACACACAATAAATTCTAAATTTCTATCGTTC
>PFWQ01000048.1:0-912 GCA_002791215.1 candidate division SR1 bacterium CG_4_9_14_3_um_filter_40_9 | reverse complement strand
CTAATCCTCTAGCTTCTTCTGCTCACCTTCCAATTCCATCTGGTCTATTTTTTTGGCTACTCTGTCGTCAGTATAGAATCGTTCGTTGACCACTCCTACTTCGTCATTTTCCAGGACTTCCGGAGATTGGAAGATTCAGATTATTTTCTTGTCAAGGTCAATTACGTAATTCAATTTATCTCCTTTACCGAGAAAACATTTGATGGTCATCCCTTGGATATCATATTCGCCTGGATAATCGATTAATTGGTAATCAAGATTTTTGTAACGAGTATCTATTCAGATCACCGCCGAAAGATTGATGAGTTTTTTGTTTGGCTCAATGGCCGCGAAGAGGAATTTTCCTGCAATAGGGAATCCCCTTCGAGGACCTTGTCATTTTTCACTTTGGATTGTTGCTGCAGCTGCTGTCATTAGTTTAGATAATAGAATAAAGATAATAGAATATAGAGAGTTACTGGTTTACTTCGATTTTTTTCTTTATTGTGTTGATAAAACCATTAATCATCTTATGTATTTCGTCTAATTTATCCATAATATTTTTAAAATCGGCATCAGCGATATAATCTAATTTTTTTACTATATGCATTTGTGTTTTTAGCTCACTGCAACTTCATCTTGCAATAAACAAAAATCTTAAAAACTCTTTTTGGCTTCATCTATCTGCTCATTCTGCTATATTACTCGGTATACTCAATGCAGATCTTTGAATTTGATCTCTCAATCAAAAATCTTTATATATATTTGCATTGTCCTTACATAATTTATAAACATCTTTTGCAAATTCAACTGCCTTGTTCCATACTCAAATATTTTCTATTGTTGCCATTACATTTAGATTATGGATTAAAGCTCATAGATAATAGATTCTCCACATCTATCGCCTATCAACTATTTTCTATCTTCTATTAT
>PFWQ01000091.1:1806-5966 GCA_002791215.1 candidate division SR1 bacterium CG_4_9_14_3_um_filter_40_9 | reverse complement strand
GCCCCATGAGGGCAAAAAACACCCCCTTTTGAAAAATATATGCGTTCCGCTTTATGTTCCGGTTTGATTTTAGATACACGAGTATGTTACACAACTAGCTTCTGTGCGACATAGAGTGTCGCATAGAAGTCCTAAATGGCATGTTTTGGGATGCGTAGTGTCGTCAAATGTGCCAAAATGGTGGTGTTGTCGGATGTCGTGATTTGTCCTACTTTTTTCCATATTTTTCCACGAAAAATTCATTATACCGCCCAAATCGGTATAATTTCGACATCATAAAAACCCTCAATACTTCAAGTTTTTATTGTGTCTCAATTGTACCCCTCGGCGCTTTTAACTGTAGGTATTTTTGTCATGAAAGCAATATTTATCGTTTTTTAGATGTTTATCGTTAAATTATGAAAAAAATTATTAATTCTGGTGCTGATTCTCTCTTAAAGAAAATTTCTTCTTTGTTGGAAGAAGCGAGAAATCATATTGTCCGTGAAGTGGATCAGACCATTGTGTATACCTATTGGCATATTGGTAGAGAAATTGTGGAATTTCAGCAATGAGGAAAAGAAAAAGCTGAATATGGATCTGGATTGTTGGAAATGTTGTCAGAAGAACTAACCAAAAGGTTTGGTAAGGGTTTTTCTTATAGGACTCTTAGAAAAATAAGGCAGTTTTATATTATGTTTCCAAATTGGCCCACACTGTCGGCCAAATCTGAACTTCCAATTTTCCAGACAGTGTCTGGAAAATTCAAATCTTCTTCAAATTGACAGACACTGTCTGCCAAATCTAAATCTTCAAAATCGTCGACAGTGTCGTCGAAGTTTAATTCTCCAATTCGTCAGATAGCGTCTGATGAATTCAAAAACCTTAGTCGGTCGCATTATGTTTTTCTTATGCAAATTGATGATCCGGACAAAAGAAATTTCTATGCCATTGAATCAAATGCTAATAATCGATCATTAAGAGAGCTCAAAAGGCAATTTGATACTAGCCTCTATCATAGGCTTGTCTTGAGTAAAAATAAAAAAGATGTCAAAGAAATGGCCAAATACTGACAAGTAATCAACAAACCTGAAGATGCACTGAAAGATCCGTATGTGCTTGAGTTTCTTGGTTTGGAAGAGAGATCTTTCTATTCAGAAAATGACTTAGAAGCAGCGATTATCTCTCATTTACAGAAGTTTCTTTTGGAAATGTGAAAATGATTGATGTTCGTGGAAAGACAAAAGAGAATAACTAATCATGAGGAGCACTATCATATTGATCTGGTCTTCTATCATCGTTTTCTTAAATGTTTTGTATTGATTGACCTCAAAAAATGAAAATTGACCCATCAAGATATTGGTCAGATGCAAATGTATGTCAATTATTATGATAGAAAAGTAAAGAAATCAGACGAAAATCAAACTATCTGATTGCTGTTGTGTGAACAGCACAATCATTTTGTGGTGCAATATACCTTGCCTCAAGGTAATAACCAAATATTCTCTAGAGAATATAAGTTGTATTTGCCAAGCAAGAAAGAACTTCAATTGCAACTAGAAAAGAAATTTAAAAAAAGCGAATAAAATATTTATTTTTTTAATCATTACACTATGCAAGATTACCTAAACTTGCTTGCTAGAGAGCTTCAACAAAGAAATTACAGCCCCAGGACGATTGAGATTTATCGAAATTGTTTGAGATTTTTTCTCAAATGGCTGAATAATGACGTATCTCAGATTTCACGTGAAAAAGTCTTGGATTTTGTCTTGTTTCTTCAAAAGCAAGGAAAAGCGCCGAAGACTATCAATCTGTACAAAGAGGTCATTAAGTTCTTCTGTCGTCAGATACTCAGGATTTCTCTTGGTCAAGAAATCAAGTTATCCAAAGAACCCAAAAGACTTCCTGTTGTACTTTCGCGTTTTGAAATCCAAAGATTGTTGGATAATACGACTAATACTAAGCACAAAACTTTATTATCGTTGGCATATGGTGCATGACTCAGGGTTTCTGAGATTGCCTATCTGCGTGTCGGCGATATCAATCTTGATCAGAAAACTATTCATATCAAGTCAGCTAAATGACAGAAAGATAGGATCACCTTGCTGCCTGAGAAGATTGTCGATGAAATCAAATGATTGATGGATGGGAAATCATATAGCGATCCTGTCTTTCATTCCGAACAGGCCTGCCTGTCCGGTAGGCAGGGCGGTGGCGCCTTAACAAAAAGAACTGCTCAGCATATTTTTCAGCATGCGATGCAAAAAGCGTGAATACAGAAAAAAGCGACTTTTCATTCGCTTCGTCATAGCTTCGCTACGCATCTATTGGAAAATTGAACCGATATCCGCTATATCCAATCTTTGCTTGGACATACTAGCATAAAAACCACTCAAGTGTATACGCAGGTAGCCACTCATCATTTGCAGCATATTCAGAGTCCGTTATAATTTCACAGGATTAAAATTAGTGTGATTATCGTAATAATCTTCATGTTCTACTTTTTTCAATCTATTCGTCACTAGATAGGTGAGTGGGGTGAAGACGACTTCTATACCTACTTTGAAAATATAATTTGAAACGATGATAGCTCGTAAGACTTCAGTTGGGAAGACGCCGTAAAATGCTACCACGACAAAAATAATCGTATCCAATCCTTCACCGACCAGCGTCGAACCTATGGTTCTGACTCGTAATTTTTTTCCTTTCATCCGGATTTTGATCTTGGCGAGAATGTAGGAATTACTAAATTCTCCGGCGAGAAAGGCTATCAAACTTGCCATGACTATCCTTGGCGTAAATCATAAGATATGCTGATAGTCTGCTTGAAATGCCCGATCCTTCGAAGCTGGAAGCAGACCGACGACGATTATCATGACTGACATGAGCAAAAGTGCACCAAATCACATCCAGATTATTTTTCTGCTTTGTTTGTATCCGTAAACTTCCGTTATCACATCACCAAAAATATAACTCAGTGGAAAGAGCAGTGTTCATCCATCAAAAGTGAATGGCCCGAAATCTAGGATTTTGGTAGAAGTGATATTTGAAATCATCAGCACCGCGACGAAAAAGACGGTGATGAGCGTAATAAATTTGTAGTTTTTTTGCATGATACCGAGTAGGATAAAATTGTCTTTGCGACTATATGTATGTGCGACATGTTTTCAATTTAAAAAAGGGCTATTCAGCCCTTCATGTGGATACGATATTAGTTTCCTACAATGATGTTTTTATTTGCCAGCAATCGTACAATTATGCATATGAAAGCCATGCCTCCAAAGAATATTGTTGGTAAATTCATGGTGCTCCATTTGGTAATCCATTGAATTACAATGGAAATAACAAATAGGCTACAAAAGACTACCATCATTATGCTACAAAGTCTTTTGTTTTTTTTTAAATTTTCTGAATTATCCATATAATAAAGTTTATATTATGTTTCTGTATTTAGAGTACATATACTCTCTAAAAAGTCAATACGGACTTTTCTCTTCACTGTGAAAGAATTAAAAATATGCGTCGTGAAAATTTGCTTGATTATCTAATCAAACACAGTAAAATGTCGTCAGATTTATATTCTGATTATTATCTATGCAAATCAAGGCTTATGGTTCTGAGAAATTCGAGAGGAATACCTGGCGGTATATCATTTTTTCCGTGGTTTTCGCCAGTATTTTCTTACTTTCCATCTTGAATAAGAATTTTGTCGGTGTCGTGTTGCTATTTTTTGTTCTGGGTGCATATTTCTATTATGCAGTGACGGGTAGTCAGGTAGTCACCATCACTATAGACAAAAACAGTCTGTTGGTCGGAGATAGAGTGTTCCCATGGAATACATTAACCGGCTACGCAATCGAAATCGATCCAAAGACTCAGCTTGTAAAAAATCTGGTATTCGTGACTAGAAATTCTCATAGCATCCATACTCTTCATGATAGCAAAGAAAATGTAAGAAATTTTGTCTTAGCGTTGAATGAATATATCCCTATGCTCGGTAACTATAATCAGGGATTTCTTGAAAAGATGGGGAGACGCTTTAAGCTTTAGAACGTTAGTTTGCACCTGTCATTACGAATGCAATGAAGTAATCTAGCTGTTGGTCCAGATTGCCGCGTCATTAGATTCCTCGCAATGACTGACCGTTTAGTTGTCTTGTAATTTATAATTTTCATATGTGC
>PFWQ01000091.1:0-1742 GCA_002791215.1 candidate division SR1 bacterium CG_4_9_14_3_um_filter_40_9 | reverse complement strand
AGCGCTTTGTTCGGATTCTTGACGATCAAAATTATAACTCCGTACCTGTGACCTCTGCAATACGGCGACTATTCCACGATCCTCAAATATTTCGCCATCCGGACGGCTTTGGCTGATCTGTGACTCTATGTATTGGCCGTCAAACGCTTATGAGCCATCAAAGAATCTGCAGAAATCTGAAAAAGAATATCTGAAAAATCTGATAAACATATAGTAAATTCTTCAGATTCTTCAGTTTATACTGAACTGAAAAGCGAATACGGGAAATTCGTCGGTACGAGATTGATTATCATGTCTGTTGTATATGTGGTCGCTATCGTGATTGCGTATCTGCTCCCTGCATATACCTCTAATCCGTATCTAGTCCGATGATTGCCGTTTGGACTAATATTCTCTGCGAGCTTTATGTTTGCATGAATTCAGCAATTACCGCTTCAGATTTTCTGGAGAATGGATCAATTGAGCCGGACATTGATTACTGCCAGACTTTCTCAAATAGCTATTCTCGTGCCTGTGGTCTTCTTCATCTTCAAAGATATGACTTTCAACGGCAGCACCGTTTCCTTGATCGCATTCTGCTGTATCATGTTTTCAGTTGTTGCAAGCTCTATCTGACAAAATATAGAAATACATTTCCGTTCAAGAAAAATTCTTCCGCTCAAGATCAAATTTGACTGGAAATTCACCAAGGACATCATCAAGAGAAACCGGCAATACGGAGTATCATACTATCTCAGCAGTTTTCATACGTTGATCGTGCTTCTGTTTCTGTGATTGTTCTATCCTACGTCATCAGGCCATGATTATACCGGTATCCGGGCCTTATCTCTCTCACTGATTGAAATCCTGCTCATCATCCCATCGTCGTTAGGGAACAGTTTGCTTCACAAAATATCAAATTATTCACTGATTAATAAGCGCAAGAGCATCGGCAATCTTCTTCTCCTTATTACCTGGATAGGATGACTCATCGCAATCAATTTTCGGCTTTTTGCCGATCAGATCATTCTCGTAGTGTCAGGTAAAGTTTTCTTGGGAAGCTTTGTTTCACTGACCGCCCGATGATCCAATCAGGTGCTTCCATTCCTGGGTGTGGTTCTCTTCCGGAGCTTCATCAAACAAGTCTATAACTATCTCTTTGTCGCCGTAGATAAACAGAACGTTCTTTTGCCGATTAATTTAATCTGAGTGCTTATCGGTGTCCCCTTATGAATACGAATGATACCGACATACTGACTCCTTGGATGAGTTGTCACTCAATTAACCATAGAACTTCTCTTTGTAATCGGAGTGATCCGAGTAGGAAGAAGAAAAAAGGTGCAACCCGTATTTTCCTGAAAAATATGACGAAAACTGCTGCTGGTATTGATTGTTATGTCTGCTGTAGGCTATGGAATCACGTATTTCCGAAATATAAACGTCCTACGATTCTTTATCGTAGCTCTTGCGCTTAATCTGCTTGTGATATATGTCTCTCTACCGACCATCAAAAAGATCGCTAAGGGATTGACGGTAGAGGATACTATAAATCCGACTATTTAGTTGTAGGCACGATAGATAATACCACTTTTTTACCTTGATCGGTTTCTATGATATCTTCTATGCGTACATTTATAAAATCTCATTTTTTGTAACTGCTGAATTCTTTCCTATTTTTCACTTTTATTATTCCGAACAATTTTCCTTCGTTATCTAAATTGACAAAAGCTAATTTGTTCTGGATGTTTTTTATAATACCCATA
>PFWQ01000086.1 GCA_002791215.1 candidate division SR1 bacterium CG_4_9_14_3_um_filter_40_9 | reverse complement strand
CCTCATCCCCTAACCCCTTCTCCTGCAGAGAAGGGGAAACTGAACCAAGTCACTCCCTCTCTGAAGGAGAGGGAGACATAGGGTGGGGAATAACTTTTGGCAGGGGGATTTGTTAACACAAAAAACCGGATTACTCCGGTTTTTCTATAGTAAATTTTTAAATTCTAATTAGTCGCTCAGATCGCTTTTCCCATTCTGATCTTTAAGTACTTTCGCCACATCTCCTTTGCAGAGTTTTACTTCTGCCCTGTAGGCATTCCATGCAGCTTGAATAGTTCCTTTCTTCGCTTTTTTGGCAGTGATCATAGCAGTCTTGTATGTCTTCCGTGCAACATTTGTAGCTTTCTTTATCTCCTGCCTGGTAGGCAAGAAAAGAGCATCGGTGAAGGCGATACCTCTAGCAGTAAATGCTGTTCCCCAAGTAGCGTAATAGGTATCCATAGCTCATTTTACACCAGCTTCTCTGTTGTCCAAAGCTGTTTTTACACAGGCGATAGCGGCAGTACTAGTTCCTGTAAATGCGGCATTACCTGTTCACGCGTGATTAGATCATGTGGAATCCTGATCAGCGAATGCAAATACCCCTAACAATAGAACTGAGGCGAACACGGACAATAATGTTTTTTCATAAAGATTTTTTATTATAAAATAAAATATAACACTGGTAAGATACATATTCTATAATGATTTGCAATTTGATTTTTATTTGCTACATTTCATTATACAAATTTTATCTTATTATTTTTTGTACATGAAGAAAATTATCGTTATAGGATTGCTTGCCAGCGCATTTCTTTTGACTGGCTGTAATGATGGTGCAACAACTACCAATAATGTTGATGACTTCGCAAAATGTATAACTACTGCCGGAGCGAAAATGTATGGAACAGAGGCTTGTCCTCATTGCCAAAATCAAAAGGCGCTTTTTGGAGAAAGTTTTCAATATATCACATATGTTGATTGTATGAAGACACCTAATGAATGCCAAGGTATAGACAGAGTTCCTACCTGGGAATTTAAAGATGGAACTAAGGAAGTCAGAGAGAAGACTTTTGAAGAATTGGCTGAGAAGACGAAGTGCGAATTACCTAAATAGTTGCTAGCGATTGTCATTGCGAACCCCGCACTTCTGCGGGGCAGGCGCTGTGAAGCAATCTAACCACTGGTCTGATTGCCCTAAAGGACTATAGCCACGTCACTACGTTCCTCGCAATGACGGACCAGTTATTTTACTCCGTAAAAAATTTAATGAAACAATCGCTCAAAACCTGATTGGCATTTTGAACAACTTCATGAATCATCACTACGCTCGGGCTTATGGTCTGATTGAGTTTTGGAACACATCTGAAAATAGCTGTCATAGGCGGAATCTTGACGATTGCCATCGCTGATGCATTTTCCGACGCACTCGGAGTGCATATCTCTGAAGAATCCGACAAGAAAAATAAAACTAAAGAAATCCGGGAATCTACCTTTGCAACTTTTATAGCAAAGTTTCTCGTAGCGATGACATTCGCCATCCCTGTACTCATGTTTGAGAGTTTACTTACGGCAACGATAGTGAGTGCGATTCGGGGATTATTGCTGCTCAGCATCCTGAGTTGATATATAGCGAAAAGACAGAAGAAAAGCCCTTTGCATGGCATCTTTGAACATGTAGGAATAGCCGTCATCGTAATTATCGTGACATACTTTGTAGGAATATTTATCTCAGATACCTTCGGAGGATAATTCATGTTTTATCAAAAACCCATCAAAACCATTCTTCATGAACTCTGATCTCGTAACGAGTGACTCACTTTCCATGAAATAAATAAAAAATTAAAAATACATGGAAGTAACGAACTCAAGCAGACAAAGCATTTTACCATACTCAAAATATTTTTCTCTCAATTTACCGATCCGATTGTAATAGTACTGATCTGCGCCGCCCTGCTCAGTTTTTTTCTGCGCGAATTCACCGATGCATATATCATTACAGCAATCATCATTTTGAATGCGCTAATGTGATTTTTTCAGGAATACAGAGCGGAGAGAGCAATCCAGATGCTGAGCAAATTAAGCTCGCCGACGGTGAAAGTAATAAGGAATGGAATGCAACATATCATCCCCGCCAAAGAACTCGTCCCTGGAGATATCATCTTACTCGAAGCAGGAGATAAGGTGTGCGCGGATATCAGGATCATTGAAAGTTTTGTCCTCGCGGCCGATGAATCTATCCTTACCTGAGAAAGCGTCCCTGTGAATAAAAGTGCCGACATCGTCGAATGAATGGTCCCGCTCTGAGAAAGAACGAACATGCTCTTCTCCGGAACTACTATCACTACAGGGAAGGTGACGGGAATAGTTACAGAAACCTGAATGCAGACTGAACTTGGAAAGATTGCAAATATGGTGGAGAATACCGAAAATAGCGCTACTCCACTCCAAAAGAAATTGAAGACCTTATGAATACAACTCGGGATAATAATATTAATTATTTGTTGAATTATATTTGTCGTAGGAACGTTCAGGCATCTCCCATGGCTGGAAATGCTCCTCACTTCTATCAGTCTTGCTGTCTCTGCTATACCGGAATGATTACCGGCAGTCGTGACGATAACCCTTGCCCTGTGAGTGCAGACGATGTACAAGAAAAATGTGCTCGTGAGAAAAATGAAAGCGATAGAAACCCTAGGAAGCACAACGGTTATCTGTTCAGATAAAACAGGAACGCTGACGCAAAATCAAATGACGGTCACAGATATATTTGCAAATGATCACATCATAAAAGTGCATCATATAGAGGATAGATGATATTTCTCCATCAATGAAGAGAAAATCAATCATGAAGAATTGAAATTACTTTTTGAGATTGCAAGTAATTGTAATAATGCCGTCTTACCTAATATCTGAGATCCTACGGAATTGGCTCTGCTCGATGTCAGCTTGCATGGATGAATCAAATGATGACAGAAAAAAATCGGCGAAATCCCATTTGACTCAGCGACGAAAATTATGATTACTCAACACAAATGAATTGAATATTTGAAAGGTTCACCAGAAATAATCTTGAACATGTGTACGCATATCCATATCCATGATAAGATAACAAAACTGACGCCAGAAGAAAAAAAGAAGCTGATCCAAGAAAATATAAAGATGGCTTGAAAAGCGCTTAGAGTCTTAGGATTCGCATACAAGACTACTACCACGGATTTCGTCTTCGTGTGACTCATGTGAATGATCGATCCGCCGAGAGAAGAAGTCTACGAAGCGTTGGCAACTTGTCAGAAAGCATGAATCAGAGTCATTATGATTACATGAGATCAAAAAGATACGGCGCAGGCCATTGCGAAACAAGTAGGAATAACATGAGAAGTGATGGAAGGGAAAGATCTGGAATGAATGGAGAATCGAGACCGAGCCATCCAGCATGTGAATATCTATTGTAGAGTAAATCCTGAACATAAAGTAAGAATCCTGACCGAACTTCAAGTGAGATGAGAAATCGTAGCAATGACTGGAGATGGCGTGAATGATGCGCCAGCAATCAAGAAAGCAGATATCGGAATCTCCATGTCACGCAAGTGAACGGACGTTGCTAGGGAAGCCGCTGATATGGTACTGGTCGATGATAATTTCGCCTCGATAGTGAATGCTGTGCATTACGGAAGAATCATGTATGACAATATCAAGAAGTTTGTGAAATATATATTGTCGGTGAATTTTGTAGAAATCTTCGTCATCATGTGAAGTGTATTTGTGGGCTTGCCGCTGGCGATGTTGCCGATACAGATCCTACGGATTAATCTTGTAACGGATAGTTTACCCGCCATCGCACTCTGACTCGACCCCGGCGAACAATGAGTCATGCAAAGAAAACCGAGAGACAAGAAAGAACATATCCTGAGTCATTCAACCAAGTTTATACTGATAATCAGCGTCATTGAATTCGTTGTGTTGTTTGGATTGTTTCTTCAGCGACAGAATGCAGATCTGGAGAAGGCAAGAACACTCGTCATCACCACGTCCATCGTCTTCCAGTTTTTTGTGTCTTTCTCTGTGAGGAGTGAAAAGTTTAATTTTCGGGAGTTGAAGATGAATCTGTATCTAGTGGGGTCGATCGCATTGGCCCTAATCCTACATTTAATTTTGATATATAGCCCCTTGAACATATGGTTTAAGTTTACAAGTCTAGGCGCTAGCGATTGGCTGACTATCATTGGACTTGGAAGTATATGATTTGTCATGTATGAAAGTCGGAAGTATATCAGGAAATTGTCGACGTAAAATAAAAATCTATTTTCTCTTGATTATGAAATTTATTTCATTAATAATCTGGCACGAATGTGTTTATTTTTTTCTCTATCCATGGCAAGAACCAAAAAAGAAAGACATATAAAATGTCAGCCTGTGTGCCAGCTCTTCGGCCCTCTCCTCAGCAAATGAGGCAAGGAAATCATAGAACTTGGACTGGATGAATACGAAGCTATCAGACTCTCTGATTATGAAAAATTGGCGATGATTGCGGCGGCGAAAAAGATGAAAATCTCTGCGCCGACCTTCTGTAGGATATTGCAAAGTGCCCATAAAAAAGTCGCTGATGCATTGATAAATAATAAGAGCTTCAAAGTATGTATACAGCAATGTAAATAATCTTTCAGTCTTTTAATTTTTTAATCTTCAAATCATCATGTTTGACACGAAAACCTTTGTACAACTCGTACAGAAAAAGAATCCTAACGAACCTGAATTCATCCAGGCCGTAGAAGAAGTTATTGATTCCATCAAAGAGTTTGTAGAACAGAATCCTCAGTATCAGAAAGAGAATATCCTCGAAAGGATAGTCGAACCGGAAAGGACAATCATGTTCAGAGTTCCTCGGGTGGATGATGAATGAAAAATCCAGATAAATAAATGATATAGAATCCAATTCAATAGTGCTATCGGACCTTACAAGGGCGGATTGAGATTTCATCCAAGCGTAAATCTCAGCATTTTGAAATTTCTCGGATTTGAGCAGATATTCAAAAATTCACTGACTGGTCTCCCTATGTGAGGAGGAAAGGGTGGAAGCGATTTTGATCCACACGATAAATCAGACGCTGAAGTGATGAGATTCTGCCAATCGTTCATGACAGAATTACAAAAATATATCTGACCGGATACCGACGTACCGGCTGGCGACATCGGAGTCGGCGGAAGAGAGATCGGCTACATCTTCGGGCAATATAAAAAGATAAGGAACGAATTTACCGGAGTACTCACAGGAAAATGATTGAATCGATGAGGAAGTTTAATAAGAAATGAAGCGACCGGATACGGATTAGTGTATTTCGTCCAGGAGATGTTAGCGACCAAGAAAGATAGTTTAAAAGGGAAAACTGTTGTCGTTTCAGGTTCAGGAAATGTAGCGCAATACGCGATAGAAAAATGCATCCAGCTCGGAGCTAAGGTCGTGACAACATCTGATTCATCAGGATACGTCTATGACGAAGCGGGCATCACACAGGAGAAATTGGAATTCATCAAAGACTTGAAAAATAGTAGACGCGGAAGAATCAGCGAGTATGCAGTGAAATTCGGAGCGAAATTTATCGCAGATAAGAAGCCGTGGGAAGTAAAATGTGACATTGCATTGCCATGTTCTACTCAGAATGAATTGGATGGGGCAAGCGCAGAAATGTTGGTGAAAAATGGGGCTATCGCCGTAGGCGAAGGAGCGAATATGCCATCTACACCAGAGGCGATTGAAGTTTTCCACAAAGCGAAAATCCTCTTCTCGCCTGGTAAAGCATCTAATGCTGGATGAGTAGCGACTTCAGGGCTTGAGATGTCACAGAATAGTTTACGTCTTTCACGAACAAGTGAGGAAGTAGATGAAAGATTACAGGTAATTATGAAAACTATCCACGCGCAATGCGTTCAATATGGGAAAGACCCCGCTAAAGACGGGGCAGGCGGTGATTATGTGAATTATATCAAATGAGCGAATATTGCAGGATTCAAGAAAGTCGCTGATGCGATGATTCAGCAAGGGCTTGTTTAGAGCCTTAGAACGTTGGAACGGCAGAACGTTAGGGAAATCTAAGGTTCCGCAACCTGCAACCTAACGTTCTAATTTTGTATGAAGTGCGGAAATGCCTTAATCTTGTCTGGAGAAATTTTATAGGATTTGTGGATGATATCAGTCATAAATTCGGATGGGACGAGATGGAGGTCTATGCGTTTTTTGAGTTGATTTTTGATGAGAGCTACGGAACAATATTTGAAAAGGACTGCGAGTAATTTCAAAGGATTGCGCGTATTTGCGGACTGCAAGAAATGTTTGAGCGTGAACGGAGTTTTGATCTGGTGCACGTGCGTAAGCGCGTGCGGGAATGGATGCACGTAGCCGAAATCGTGATACATCATCCGTTTTTTGGCTGGAAAGAATTGACTCCATCGAATGGATTCCCAACCGAGATGTCTCAGAACGCTATGATATCGAATCAGATCAGGCCCGCCTCAGCGGGTAAACTTGTATTTTCTAAGCTTGAAAAATAATCTGAGTCATTGTCGGTCGTTGCAGATAGCAATAAGCATACCAAGATATTTCATCAGTTTGCCTCGTAGTCATGATGGCAGTTTGGAACCGAATAATTCTACCTGATAGCCCATAGATTCAAGGATGTCTTTTGCATCAAGGATGTAGGATTCTATTCATCAGATTCTGTTTTTGAAATCAGAGACGAGGAGGATTTTTTTCACGTCCGGGCCGGCGAGAGTTTTGAATTTTTCTTTCCGTATCTGGACGGAATACAAATCCCCCCGCTTCGCGACCCCCTTTGTCAAGGGTGCATTTGGTAATTTTTTAATGAGATGGAATAATTTTTCTGCATCGTTGCGACCATATTCTAGAGTCAGATCTAATTCGGGAGCGACGAAAGGAGCTAGTCCGCCTTTGGCGAATCCGATGACCGGCAATCCTCGCGACAGCGCAGTCAGCGCAGTGAGACCGAAGGTTTCAAGGAAGCTTGATGGCATCAAGCAGTACTGACAATTGGGAATGTATCTTTTGATAGTTTCTAGATTTTGTCGTCCGAAGTAGTGAACTTCTTTATGCGTCAGCGTTAATGATTTTAATTGGTCAGCATAGCTTCCATCGCCGAAAACGAAGATTTCAAATGGGAGTTCTTTCTTCTCTTTCCCAAACATTTCAATCATCTGCAAAATTGCGTCGAATCATTTTTCACGTTCTAACCTGCCGAAATAAAGTAAACCTAATTTTCACATTTTTATTTGCTAGGGATACAGATAAAACTTGATAAAAATTGTTAAAGATTGATGAAACTTGTAGTTACATCTTTGCATTTTTTAGATATGCGATAAAGTTATAAATTTTGGTTCCTAATTGCATTGCTCTAAATTTAAAATCAGTAAATTGCTTTTCGGAAATATATTCCAGTTTCTTGGCAATGTATAGCATGCTTCTAACCTCCCCTATCGATCATTTAGCAATGTAAAGGAATTTGATCAAATCTGGGTTTGTTCACTTTTCGTGTCATTCAGCAATATTATTGGTGGCAGAAATTGCGGCTCTCATAATTTGCGATTGAAAATCAAAATTTCTAAAACCCTTGTCATAAAAAATTTTGGACAAATCAAACACTAGTCCCATTCATAGATTCCGTATCTCTAAGTCTTCAAAAGTTTTTTTTGCCATTAACCCAATAAACAAATAAATTCCATTTTTATCAATTTTGATCTATTTTTATCAATCTTTATCTCATTTTTTTTATTTTCTTTTTTCTTCGTTCTTCGATGTTTTTGTGGTGACCACCGAGAAGAATTTCTGGAACTTTGTAGCCGAGGACTTCTTCCGGTCTGGTATATTGCGGGTATTCTATATTTTTCATATCGTACTGCAAGCTATAGCTTTCGTCCTGCCGACTCTTGGCATCTTTGATGACGCCAGGGACCAATCTCACAATAGATTCGATGACAGTCATCGCTGGCGCTTCGCCTCACAAGGTGATGAATTTTCCGATGGAAAGTGTTTCGAAATTCTTAGGATATTTGTCGGACATATATTCTAGGAAACGATTATCGATACCCTCATATCTTCCACAGACAAAAATAATATGCTGGACGTCTGCGTATGCGTGGGCTAGCTTTTGCGTGAAGATTTGTTTGCTTGGACTCAAATAAATAATACGAAAATCGGAACGTAGGTCGTGGGTCGCGGATTTTGTTTTTCTCGTTATGCGTCACGCGATACGCGATACAATCGATTCAACAGAATCGATTATGGGTTTTGCCTTTATCAACATCCCAGCTCCCCCGCCGTAAATCTCATCATCCACGTATTGGCCTTTGCCTGGAACGAATGATCTCGGATCGAGCACATCGATAGTGATGAGTTTTTTATCGATGGCTTTTTTGATGAGTGAAGTTTCAAGAAAACTATCGAAGATGGATGGGAATATGGAAACGAGATGGATGTGCATGGAAGTAATTTTAAATGATAAATGTTGAATGCTTGCTCCGTGCTCGCACGGTAGTCTTTGCAGCATTAGGTGTTGCAGCCGCAATCTCATTTTTGAATTTAGACTCCGGCTGCATCCCGACAAGTCGGGAAATAATGCCAGAGAGACTGGTCCCTAGGGACACTTATTGAATTTTGCAATATTTTATTTCCGTTTCCGGAATTATTTTCATATCGTAATCGGCCAGTTTGAAATCTCAAATGGAAGTCCTGCGGAGCGCCGTGAGAATTCCTCCAAGGCCGAATTGCTCGCCGAGCCAATGAGCGATGGAGCGGATATATGTTCCGGATCCCACATCTAATTGTAGCCCGAGAAGCGGGAATTCATATTTTATGATTTTGTAAGAATATATTTTCATCTCTTTGGATTCTTCTACCGATTTCCCTTTCCTGGCAAGATCGTAGGATCTTTTCCCGTCTTTTTTCTTGGCGCTAAAGGTGGGGATTGGGAGGATATATGCGGGGATTAGGAGATTTAGCTTGTCCTGAACCTGTTGTAAATTTGGCGACAAGATTATCTTATTTTCTTTTTCTATACCGACTGCTTTTCAATCTGCCATCTGCAATCTGTAATCTGCAATCTCTTTTCGATATTGCAAATCCCACGTATCAGAATCTTGGCTAAAATCGATGGTTGCGATGTAGGATTTATCAAGTCAGGTAAGTTCGGTGAGTTTCTTGGTGTCGGATCCCACTCCGACAAGCATAAGCCCCGTTGCAAAAGGATCCAGGGTGCCGGAATGTCAGACCCTGCTAACCGGTGCTGCAGGGCAGGTTTTCTGTTTTGAAAAAAAAATTTTGAGTTTGCGTATTACGTCAAAACTTGTTATTCCATGTGGTTTGTCTACGGCTAAGAGCATAAATATAAGATAAATAAAGAATGCTCGTCATTGTGAGGAACGAAGCAATCTGAGCATTTGAATAGCGACTAGATTGCCACACTTCGTTCGCAATGACAGTCGCTACTTCCTCTGGTAGAGTCCGATCAATTCCATCTGGTTGATGATGTGTCCTGCCATAGCCTCGAGAAGCTCGGCTTTGGTAAATCATACTTGGATATCTAAAACCTGATCTAGAGCATAAATCTTGAAGAAATATCTGTGCACTCCATTTGGAGGACAAGGTGCTCATCGTGCGGTTTTTCCTCGTGAATTTTTCCCTACCACCGCATTCTTTTCTGTGGCTTGGGTGATTTTGACATTTTCTCCAACGAAAGGAATATTGGCCAAGAGATAATGATCTCGCGTGCCTCCTGGTGCATCTGGATCGTCAACGATTAGCACCAAACTTCTGACATCAGCGTGGATATTGTGTATCGTGAGTGGTGGAAATTCGCTCTTGGCGTCGCAGGTGTATCTCGCAGGAATGTAGCCGTTATCTACCCGATCGGCGATGATTTGGAGTGTTGCTGGCATGATGGTTGATTTAGAAAGTAAAATGCATCAGCTTGTCGGAACTGGTGCTGATGGATTGCCGTGTCTGATTCGTTGGCCTTCCGTGCAAAGCCGTGTATCTTCCGGTCATCAAAAAATTACTCTGACTGCCATGATAGCGGTTATAGTGATGAGAGGAATGATTGCTACCTTGATGAATGTTTTGTTCATAAGGAACTATGTAGTAAAAAATCGGAGCTGGTCCGACTTAAAGTTTTATCTTATATCTTTTAATAAGTTCTTTAACTTCTAATCCCGCAGTTTCAGCGATATTTTTTAACATTGATTTGGCTGTTTTTGGAAGAAATTCCTTATGATGTGCCACCGTCATTCCGCATTCTCATTTTTCATATCTTTCATGGCTTAATGTTTGGCGATCAAAAACAAAACCTAAATCTTTCAAAATCCTCATAATCTCTTCATATCTAAGTGGCATGCAACTTCTTCTCAAGATTTAAAAATTTCACTAGCTGGTGGTGATTTGTGGTAAGTTTTTCTCTTTTCCCAAAAGCACAGGATACCGCCTCCTTAATATTTTTCCACAAATCAACCTGGTCTTTGCCGACCGTAAAAATGCTTTCCTTGCCTATGCGGATAGCTGCACCGTATGTACCATTATCTTCAAAGATGATTTCAAATTGCATGGGTAATGAGTAATTATATAAATTTATCTGCCTTTGGCACACATTAATATTTTACTGATTTCCTTCTAGTTTTCAACCCCGCTATTCAGCGGGGCAGGCTCCCGCTATTCAGCGGGGCGTTCCGATTTGAAAAAATCCCCGCTCTGAGCAGAGCGATGAGTCAGGAATGATTTAGAATTATGGATCAGACTTGAGAAGACGGATGGAACAGAAATAATCATCATCAGTTCTGCGGCAATTCCATCCATACTTACTGAAGAATGCGTGGCTCCCATCTGCTAACCACAAATCAATTCATAGATCGACATTATTGAACCTCCCATAACGCGGATCCCGATATCCGACACGCCTATTATTTATATATCCATTGAAAAAAATATCATATTTTTGCGTGTCATCTTCTCATGGCTGAGCATCTATCATCTCTTGGATTGCGAATTCATTTTCCGGCACTTTGCTCCAGAGTAATACACCATCCAATGCCAAATTTGTCATCGCTATTTTGCTGAAGACCTGCTCCCCTATCAACGCTTCCGGCACTCATGAAACATATTCTTTGATATCTCAATCTGGATTCACTTTCACTTCGATTATCTTGGTTTCGAATCCATCACCAATTGTTATATCCGCCTTCTCTTTTATTATTTTCCAGTCTTTGCTTTCTATTCTGTAATTTTTCTCTTCAAATTCTGGGACTTTATCATCTTTCTCTCAAGATTCTTTCTGACTCGCTTTTTTCGCAGCATTGACAACCTCT
>PFWQ01000067.1:16278-24392 GCA_002791215.1 candidate division SR1 bacterium CG_4_9_14_3_um_filter_40_9 | reverse complement strand
AAAACATTATTATACCCGGAACTTTCTATTTTGCTAAAACCGGAACTTTTAATTTTTGTGTAACAATTTTCTATTTAGCAGCTTTTCAGAGAATCTTATCTGACATTTTCTCATATCTCTCTCATTTTCTCTTATTTCACTTGTGACGGTAGACAGATCATAAAATCTTATAAACCTTTCACAAGGTCTCTTTCTCAAGTTCATTTTTATGCCTTTTTAGCATATCTTCTCAGATAGAAATCATCAAAGCATCATATTGTCCTCGTCTATGGGCATTGATGATATAAATAATATCATATCCTGCCTCTATGTTTCACTGTCTGTATGATTTTTCATAATAAAATATGAATTTTTCAAATAATTCCACACGAGTAATTGTATCTCAGTTTATATCTACTTTTAGCATATCTTGTACATAATTGCATCTATAGAGATTGTACTTATATTCTTTGGCGTATATCTCCTGATAGTAGCATCACATCAAATATGAAGAAAAATCATGTCACATATTTTCAAGCATATTTAGATAGAAAGCTGCTTGTTTGCTATCTGTATAAGGAACGAAAAGTCAGTTTTTGTAGAGAGTAAAAATCCCCCGTAGAATTTGGCCAGCATAAACACATGTTCAGGATTTTCGAGGTCAGCATATTTTTTGTATGTTGTGATAATGTCTTGAATAACTTCCGGTTCATATACCATATGAGCCACATAATCTATGCCTCAGAGTGTCTTATACATTTTCTTTGAGTTGAATCATGATCAGATATAGTCGCCAAGCAGATTGAATCACACTGCTATTGCTCATTTCTCTTTGATCTGCTTCATGTGTGTTGTTTTCATTTTCCAGTTATTCAAAAGATATCTTTGCCGGGTTTCTTGCGCATAGGACTTCAAAAAAGATTTTAATCAAAACATGTGTTCCGTCCAAAATTTATCTTCCTGAGTCATGGTCTTAAACTGCAGGATTTTAGCGTCCAGCTGATGCAATTGCATAGCATTGGTGAACATATTATGTCTTGGCCTTTCCGGCTCGTCCTTGCCTGTCTCTATATTATAAAAAGATCCGGAAAAAGAAATCGTCGGATTGGTATATTTTGTCTGTATCTCCAAGATCGTTTTGAATAACGCTTCATCAGGCTTAATTAATTTTTCTATATTGATATTTGTATTTTTATATCCATGTCTTGCCAATAGCGCATCAAAATCTTCTTGAGTGATTTTCCCGCTCATCAGATTGATGATGTCGTTGGTCTCTTGGTCACAAAGAATCTCTTTCTTTCATAAACTATCGTTTAATGTTTTGCATATATCATTTTCCCAATATCATATTTTATCAGAAAAAGTGTAAGCTGCTCGTATTTTGAACGCTGTTCAGAGAAGTCATCGTCTGATGATATCTTTCATTCACTTTTACACATACACTATATATACAATCGAGAGATTATGTCAAGTTCTTGAGATCAAACTATTTTTCTATATTCCTGCGGCGCGCTTCGCAGACTGACTTTTGCCATTGCCCTCCCGCACTATTGCGGGACAGGCGCCAATCAGCAAAAGGTCTAGTTCTTTTTACAAGCTCCTTCAAAAACCCAATTTAGTTTTTGATTGAAGCTTGGATAGTTGCTACCACAAACATTCCTCATTACATTTCGGACTTGTTTGGGGAGTATGTATAATCCAGCTCAGACAATTCGCAAGAACCAAAACCGTTGACTGCATTTGCGTGCGATTTTTTTTAATTTTTTTATAGAAAATATTTTATTTTTTCATATAATTTAATCTCATTCTTAAGGCCAAGACCATAACACAGGCTAACAATTGCAAATTTATCACTATGATGAATACTAAATTTTTGAGTATGAATATCCCATATAATGAAGTGAAAAATGTTGTTGTTGTCCGGATAATATATGTTCGTGTATTAGCGCTTGGTTTTTTGTGTCGCAGATCTTTCATGGTTGGAACGAATCACAAAAAAGTGATTATTCAGCCAACACTGTAAAGGAAAGTAAGAATTATGAGAAATGTATCCATGAAATTATTTACGTGTTAAACTAAAATTCTGCCTGCTCAAGTTTTTTCAATCTTTCAAAGTTTCAACAATAGTGGCTCAACATCTTCTTCAACTGCTTTTTCGTTGATTCCGAGTTGGACGGCGATGGCTTTGGCGCCCATCGGTCTGTCAGCTTGTTCAAGGATTTCTAGGTATCTTGCGTGAAGGGGAGTCATGCCACCTTCTTCGATTTTGCTGTGGGTGAGGAAGTCATTCCGAAGTTGTTGTGTCAGAGTATTTTGTTTTGGTGATTCAGATTGCTTCACTGCGTTCGCAATGACGGGATTGCCATGTGTGATGACGAAGTCTCTGATTTTGATACACATATTATGAATCTCTCTTGGTACCGCATCGACTTTTTGGCTGACCTGTTCTAGGATTTCCGGTGTGACATTAATGCCGTATTGTGTGAGGTATTTTTTGATGAGTACGATTTTTTCATCCGGTGTGTATTCCATGAAATGGAAGTGATAGACGAATCTATTTTTGATCGGTTGGCTGAGCAATTCAGATTTCGTTGTCGCTCCGATGAGCGTGAAAGGATTGATGGGAACTCTTACATTTCATCATTCCGGCATGACCATATCGATGACAAAATCTTCCATCGCGATGTAGAGCACTTCTTCGATATTCGGTTTGAGTCTGTGAATTTCATCGATGAAAAGGATATCGCCTTGCTCAAGGATATTTAAAATACTGATGATGTCTGATGGTTTATTGATGGCGTAGCCGGTCACTGCTTTGATGCCGACGTTAGATTGTTTGGAAATGATGTGCGCTATCGTTGTTTTTCCAAATCCGCTGGGACCGGAAAAAAGCATATGTCCCATATACGACTTCCTTTTTTTACCGCTATCGATTGCTGTTTTCACTACGCCTTTGATATGTTCTTGACCGATAAAATCTTCAAAATTGTCTGGTCTTGCGTGCGAATTGATATTGAGGAGCTTGTCCGTATTTATCTTTTTTACTTCCATGGCAATGATTTCAGATGATTAAATTCTGATGATTTCAGATGATTAATTACTTGATTTGTTTAATCTGGTAGTATGCATTCGTTTCAGTGAGCTGCGAGATAAGGTAGTCATGGTCTGGCAATCTGATCGTTCATTCGATAGTATATCCATTGCTGACGATCAGTGACATCGTTCCTATCTTGTCATCATTATCTATATCGAATACATCGCCATATCGTACGAAATTATCTGAGAAATATTTTTCGGTGGAAGATTTCACTATTTTATATCTGGTTCCGAAAATTTCGATATATCCTACATCAAAATTACCGTTTTCTATGGAATTCATGTCGATATATACGTCTGATTCCAGTAGGTTATTACTTCCTGTGGTGATTGAACCTGGAACGGTGTTGATGATTTCATTATTCAATTTATTGCTATTCAGCGCATTGAGCATCTGATATTTCACTTTGAATCTATACAAGAATAATGCTACTTCGTATCTGGTGATCGGCTGTTCGAAGGTGATTGCGTCGGCAGGAGATACGATGCCCATATCCTGCGCTTTCTGGAAGTAATTCTTTCGTCGCGGCGTTCATGTTTCATCGAGTTTCTTGCCCTCGAACATTCTTATCATCGCTGTCACGAATTCCGATTTTTTGATGGTGGTCTTGGGCATAAATTTTCCGTTCGTCCCTTTCATGATGTTCGCGCGGCAAGCATTCTCTATCGAATTCACTAATGATTCATCTGCCGTGCTTATATCCGTAAATGTACAATCTGTGTTGGTTCACATAGCAACGAAATCAAATACTTCTGAGAAAGAATAAAGTATTTTCGCCGCCTGTTCTCTAGTGAGGATTGCAAATGGCAAGTAATCCTGAATGGTTGTATAATTGGTCAACCCATTGTCATTCATCCATCTGATCGCTTCGAGCAATTCAGGATCTTTGTCTACGCTGATAGATCCAGCCAGTGCCGAGAAATCTGTTGCAAGTTGAGAAGAATCTGACCCTGTCTGGTTGAGCTGGTTGATCACATTGAGCGCGTTCGCTTTAGCTGCCTGGTCGATGACGATGTTTCTGAGTCTGTAGATATAGATCGCCATTTCTTGTCTGGTGATCGGTGAGTCAAAGGCAGTTTGGCTACTCACTGTTGTGAGCCTTATCGCTTTCCCTTTGAGATAGTATTCGCTTCGTCGTGGAGATATGCTTTCAAAAGATGTCGATCATTCAAACATTCTTACGAGCACTGCCATGATTTCTGGTCTGGTGAGTGATTTGGTCGGCATGAATTTCCCCAGCGTTGCTGGGCTGTAGCCTTGTGTCCCTTTGAATAGTCATCGTTTGCAGACATTACTTACATGACTCTTGAGCGTCGAATCAACAAGCGATGCATCGCTGAATGCACAGTTCGTATTTTTGATCTCTTGAACATATCATAAGACGGTATATGCTTGTCAGACTATTTTTGCCGCTTCTTGTCTAGTAAGAAAATCTGCCGGTCTGTAGCCTGTCTCTGTTCCGTAGCTGGTCAATCAATTAGCGAACATCCGTTTCAAAGCTTGTTGGAATTCCGTTCAGGTGTACACAGTGACGAGTCACGAGTTACCAGTAACGAGTCAGGTATTTGTTGCTCATGTGCTAACCGTTCAGGATATATATACTCCGGTGTCGGTAAGACAAATTCCTGCTGAAACGCAAAAATCGTTACTTCCTGTGTCGGCACTAACTCCAGATATCGTTAAACATAATGTGCTCAACGCAATCAAAAGTCATATTGTCCTTTGTTTTTTCATGATAAAAAAATTATAGAGTTAAATCGCTTTGTCAAAAAGTGTAATTATTGCATGCTTTATTTCAATGAGAAAAAACGCTTGCGTGATTGTTATCTGATGACGGAAAAGTATTTCAACGCTGCTAGTATGAATGTCAGCAAGAGAAGGATGTTGATTATCTGAAAATTCAGTCTTATCCTTAATCTCTGTAGAAGTTCGGCGATAAATGAGTGACCGTAATTTTTTTTATCATATATCCCGTATCCTTTCATGCATTGCATCCGTGTCGTGAGAGCACAGATTAAATTGAATTTCTTATAGATTACTAGCGACCATAGTAATTGTAATACCAATAATGTCAGGATATATCGGAAATGAAAACTGATTCTTCATGGCCAGAAATCCGTCGGAACAAAAAATAATCCGAACCACAAGATGACGATGATGAGGTGGGAAAAGAAGAGTATGCTGATGAAAGATTTCTTATAATCGATTTTCATGCTGGCAGTGTATCCAAGGAGATGGGAATTTCAATGTTAAAGCATCAGGAATCGGATTTTGATGAGTACAATATGAGTTGAATTAAAATGCCAAAACCGTAAAAACAACGTGCGTTATTTATTGCCATATAGGAATTTGACTCATTCCTATAGATATACAGCAAGCTGCATCGTTCTCACATCCAGCATATAGCTGGTGGTCGAACGAAAAGCGGCGTTATACTAAAGCATAACTCTCGCATCCACACGATAACTCTGCGTGGCGGTCGAGTTAAACTTCTTTTGCCCTTTGATATATACAAAGGATAGAAAGAAGTTTCGGCGCCTTATTTACATAATTTTTGTCTAATGGAAAAAAGAATATTAACGGGGCTTAAGCCTACAGACAACCAATTGCATCTCTGAAATTATTTTGGAGCGATCAAACCTATGATAGAGCTCGCTAAAGAGTCGCAGGATGCTGAAATTTTTCTATTTCTCGCGAATATGCATGCATTTACCCAGCTTCATAATGGAGTAGCACTCAGACAAAATAGCATCAATGTGTTGAAACTCTATATGGCCTGTGGAGTAGATCTTTCCAGATTCGTCATCTACAATCCTGCTGACGTACCTGGGCATGCACAGCTTAATCGGGTACTAACCTGTATAACTCATATGGGATTTATGGAAAGGATGCATTCGTACAAAGAAGCGCTTGATAAGTGAAAAGCTAAAGAAATGGGTGTCGGGACCTTTTGTTATCCAATTTTGATGGCGGCTGATATTCTGCTTTATGATGCAGATGTCGTTCCTGTCTGAAAAGATCAGAAACAACATGTGGAATACGCCAGAGATATCGCGCTCAGATTCAATTCCATGTTCGGCGAAACTTTCAAGGTTCCTGATGTACATATAAAATCTGATGTGGGAACCATCATCTGAGTCGATGGTCGTAAAATGAGCAAGTCCTACAATAATTATATCTGACTTCTTGATGATGGAAAGACTATCCTCAAAAGAGTGAAGCAAATCCCTACGAACGCACAGACAGTGGAAGAGAAAAAAGATCCTGATCAATGCAATGTCTATCATCTGTGTAAATTATTTCTTACTCCAGTGGAAGATGATGCGCTAAGAAAAAGATATCAAGCTGGCTGACTTTCTTATAAGGATGCGAAAGACTATCTGTATGAAAAAATCATGGCTTTGCTTATTCCGATCCAGGGGAAATATGCAAAAATTGCTGATAAAGAGATTATCGCCTTGCTAGAAAAAAATGCGAAGATCGTGAATGAAATCGCTGCCAAGAAAATCCAGGAGGTGTATAAAAAAGTCGGATTCACCTTAAAGGTGTAAAAAGACGAAAACGACGAAAAGGACGAAAAATATTTATTCTTTAATTTATTTTATGAAAAAATTCAGATTTTCGTATGTGATCATCCCTTTGATTATTCTTGTCGTGGCCCTATGGGGACAGTACCTCACTATGTGATGAATGGAACGGTACACTACCTTGCAATTGCCTAATTTCACCCCCCTAGGATGGTCTATATGAATTATCCGGTTTGTTATTTTTGCTCTTGGTGCAATTTCCACAGTCTTGTTTTGGTGTACATCCGAACATGATAAAAAATTCGGTATAGCGATAAGCCTGTTTGTAGATAATGCGATACTCAATGTTCTGCGAAGTCGGCTCTTTTTTACAAAACATCTTTTTTTGTGGTCTATCATAGAAATGATTGTATTATTCATAGTGACTGTCATGATGATTATCGCTGTGCGGCCTAGATCTAGACGATCAGCATATCTGCTTATTCCTTATGCATCGTGGCTTGTGATCGCTACTATCTTTGCTATCAAAATTTACTTATTAAATTAATCTATGTGAAAAATTTTGGTGAGTGGGTCAATCGCCTATGATTATATCATGAAATTTGACGGGAAATTCTCTGAACATATCCTCAAGGATCAATTGGAGAATCTGAATGTCGGATTCACTATTTCTGAGCTTCAGAAAAGCGGTTGATGAACGGCGCACAATATCGCGTACAACCTAGGTCTGCTTTGACTCAAAAATGATACGATAATGCTTGCAGCGGTAGGAAAAGATTTCATTCAAGATGAAAATCTTTCCAAATATGTCAATTATGCTAACGTCCTCAAAGATCCAGATTTATTCACTCCATGTGCATATATCACTACCGACAGTTATCATAATCAGATAACTAATTTCTATCCAGGGGCTATGATGAAGGCTGTGAATCAACATGTACCTAAGTGAGATATCCAATATGCAATCATCGCGCCTAATGCCAAGGATGCTATGCTTATGCACCTCAAAGAATGTCATTCGAATGATATCAAATGTTTCTTTGACCCTGGGCAGGCTATGACCTTGTTCAGCAAAGAGGATTTGATGCAAGCATTAGAAAATTCTACTTATCTCATCTGTAATGAATATGAATTCTGATGGATTTTGGAGAAAACATGATTGCAACAACATCATATCATAAACATGTTGGAGAAAATCGTCATTACCTTGGGTAAAAATGGTGCGAGCTTGCTTGGTAAGCAATGAGAAGTCATCATTTCATGAGTGAAAGTAGAAGACGTCATTGATCCTACCTGAGCTGGAGATAGTTTTAGATCATGATTGTTGGCTGGTTTAGCGAAAGGATTGGATCGGGAAGACTCCGCGAAGATGGGTAATGTAGTTGCTTCATTCGTTGTCGCTTCTCAAGGGACATTGCATCATCATTTCACTAGAGAGGACGTGCTGAAAAAATTCCAGGAAACATATGATCAGAATGTTATGTTTTAAACTATAATCATCATACAAATGG
>PFWQ01000067.1:0-16183 GCA_002791215.1 candidate division SR1 bacterium CG_4_9_14_3_um_filter_40_9 | reverse complement strand
ATGTCGCTCAGAAAAGAATTCGGGAAATCAAAACCGCTGAAGTGAGCGAGAATCGCCGGATGTTTGCATATGACTATCCAGACTGCTGTGTTGATTGAAACATTGAAAGTATTGTGAGCACAAGTGCAGCGGTCTAGCTGTAATATTTTTTCTACGCAAGATCATGCTGCTGCTGCTATCGTTGCTGCTGGAATTCCTGTATATGCGTGGAAGGGGATGAATGAAGAAGAATTTAATCGATGCATCGAACAGACGTTGTATTTCGGCGATAAAAAAGAGCAGCTCAATATGATTCTGGATGACGGTTGAGACCTCACAAATATGGTGTTGGACAAATATCCGCAATTGGTTGCTGGCATCAAATGAGTTTCTGAAGAGACTACTACTGGTGTGCACAGATTATACGACAGGATGAAAGCATGAACGCTTCCGCTTCCTGCAATCAACGTGAATGACTCGGTTACTAAGTCAAAATTCGACAATAAATATGGATGCAGAGAATCGCTTGTCGATGCTATTAGAAGGGCAACAGATTTGATGTTGGCATGAAAAATCGCTGTGGTCGCCGGCTATGGTGATGTGTGAAAATGATCTGCAGAATCACTTAAAAATGCAAACATGAGAGTAATCGTGACAGAAGTGGATCCTATCTGTGCATTGCAAGCTGCCATGGAATGATATGAAGTGAAGCACATGGATGATGCAGTTAAGGAAGCGAATATCGTCGTTACTGCGACAGGAAATCTGAACATTATCGTCGATAGACATTTCAAATCTATGCAAGATAAGACTATCGTTTGTAATATCGGACACTTTGACAATGAAATCGATATGGCATGGCTCAATAAAAATTATGGCAGTACTAAAGTGAATATCAAACCACAAGTAGATAAATATACGATTGATGCCGCTAAAGACGGCACAGGTGGCCACGATATCATCGTTCTTGCCGAAGGTAGATTAGTTAATTTGTGATGTGCGACAGGTCATCCCTCGTTCGTCATGTCCAATTCGTTCACCAATCAAACGCTTGCACAATTGGAACTTCGGATGCATCCAGAAAGATATGAGAAAAAAGTATACATGCTGCCGAAGCATCTGGATGAAAAAGTCGCTAGATTGCATCTTGAGCATATCGGTGCGAAACTCGATACTTTAACACAAAAACAAGCTGACTATATCGGCGTGCCAGTCGAATGACCATATAAGACTGAACGATACAGATATTAAAATGATAAACGCTTCGCGATAAAAATTGTTTATAATTTTATCATTTGCTATGGTAGTTCAAAATGGAAAGAAAAAAGATGATGGAGTAGTGCCTTTCCAAATCGCCTGAGAAAATGAGGTGCAGGAATTGCAAAAAAAGAAAAAAAGAATCCAAGAAATCATGGAATTCATCAAAGAAGAATGATTGGATCAGGATAAGGAATTTATCAAAGAAATTTATGCTGCTATTGAAGAGAGTTTGTAGTTGGTAATTTTTTAAGTTTTCTTTGATCCCTCTCGCATTCATCCCGAATACTCGGGTTGGCGGTCGAGGTATGAAAGAAGTGTATGATGCAATAGGGGATTGATTGTAGAGCTTAGAGTTTAGACTGACTCAATTTATAATTCAAATACTTTATAGATCACATTTTTCTTGGGTGAGGCCTTACCTTCGGCTATGTATCTGCGGAATCGCGTTCTTTGTTTCTTCGCGAGATGGTGCGTAGCCTTTTTTAGATTCTCTTCCAGCTTCTTTATGTCATATTTTCACTGTAGATATTCGATGGTTTCTTTGTAGCCGATGCCTTGCATGGATTGTAGGTCTGGTATATATCATTTTTCTTGCAGTCATTTTACTTCATCGATGAGTCATCATTTCAGCATCTCTTTGATTCTTATATTGATTCTTCTGTTCGTTTCTTCTTTGTTTCTCCGGAGTCCGATCATCAATATTGGTTGGTCGACTTCCTGTTGCAGAAAAGTGTCGGATTTTTTTTCTCCTGTCGTTTTGTAGATTTCTAATGCTCTCACCAGATATCTTGTGCTCTTGGGATGGATCTTTATAGCTTCTTCAGGATCAACCTTCATAAGCTCTCTGTGCAGTGATCATGGGTCAGATTCTTCTTGTTTATAGAGCTGCTCTCTAAGCGCGAGATTCGGTTCGGCATCGGGCATGGTGAAATTCTTATAGATGGTGTCGATATAGAGTCCTGTACCTCCTACAATCATAGGAAGTTTCTTCCTTTTTTGGATTTCTTTGATGATTCTTTTGGTGTCGTGTTGTCGTTGGCCTGCCGTATATCGTTCATCCGGATCGATGGTATCTATCTGATGATGTGGGATTCTTTTGCGGATTTTTAGAGGCACTTTATCAGTGCCGATATCCATATACTTAAAAATCTGTCTGCTATCGGCAGAAATGATTTCTACATCGAAAAATTCCGACAAAAGTATGGAAAGCTTGCTTTTCCCTGTGACTGTCGCTCATCGGATGATGATGATTCAATTGGGATGATGTGTATGAAAATCTGTGATATCTTCTTTGACTTGTGAGACTATGTTTTCAATTTCCATTATTTTATACCGTATTTCCCTGGATTAAAAAATGGCATTCTTGAACATCCTGCGGTTTCACATTTGATGCTTGCAATTGTGTATACGTCATCCTTTCTGAGAACTGTTGCACTTCGTTCTTCTTCGAATGGCTGACCATCCAGGAGCGTGTAGCTTAATTTGTAGTCTACTTTCCAACTATAATCTTTAATTTGTTCTTGATGTACATCGCTGATTGTGATTGATCAGTCTTTGATCCCACCGAGGAATCTTGTAAGCCGTTTGGTACTGAAATATGTCTTAACTGTATTACTATTTTTTATGCTTACATCCCGGTAATTGACACAATTGACACAAGCATTTATAGTTCAATACATATTTTCTACGGTTTGTGCGGCTGATGTAATCGCTGTCTGTTCTGTTGCTGTATCGATTCATGTTTCAGCAGTGATTGCAGTGTTCTCGTCCTGTATTTCCTGCAACTGTTTGATGTCATCTTTTTTGATGAAGGAAATCGCGAGTGAGAAAAGGAACAATGCAATTGAGAAAATGAACAGATAAAAAATCGATTTATCTTTGCTTGGCATACGAAAAATCCTTTCGTGCGTCGGCAATCTGTGTTCTACGATTGTTGTCGTAATCAGGGCTTGCTCTTGCAGTCTTTTGTGTTTCGACTTAAATTCTTTTCTGGGTCTGCCACGATTACTTTTCTTGGCAAGACTGTGGGCTGCTTTTTTTGCTGTTGTTTTTTTTGCTAATTTTTTTTTGATGATCATGAGAAAAGGTAGTAAAGATAAAGATTATCTATTATCTATGGTATATTCGTATCGATCTCTGAAGGTGTCTAGATAGTCGCTGTAGTCATCAAATTCTCTGTTTGTTTTGTTGTTTATGACATCTTTCATGTTTTCATAAAAATCATCTGACATATTTATCCACGTATTGTTGGTTCTTAATCTGGAATACTCGCTTTTGAGACTGCTGATCATCCTGTTTCGAGCATTATAGATTTTCGTCACTGTGTCCAATTGCGATGCGGTAAACCCATCGACATCACTATTCTGGTTGCGAAGGTTGAAGACTGTATATCCATTCAAATTTGCATCGTTGCTATCTTCTACCACTACTTTGTATTCAAATTTTTGCCTAAACTTTATGAAATCATTTAGAGTGACCGATCAGTCATCGGAAGAAGAAAAATCATATCCATTAACATAATTGGAACCTATGGAATAATAATTTGATGATGTCGTAGGAGTTCGTACATTTGAAGAAGATGTTCTATAATACACTGTGAAATCTACGCTATCTGTATAGTCGGTCAATGTGTTGTTATCGTTGTCACGTGCTCTGATTGTCAGATCTACCCATTCATTTATGTCGGGACTGCTGTCGCTTTTTGTTACGTAGAAATTATCAAGATCTCCGTTGGACGAACTGCTAGTTCCTCCTACATCGAAGACTTTATAATCGTCGATGTTTTTGCTGTCGTCAGTGACGGTGATTCTGTATTCGTAATTATATTTGAAGGTGATGTTTGTTTCGGCGATACCATTGTCAAAGCTAGGAGTCGTATCATCAATGGATGCATAGGTTGAAGTAGCTGTTCTCCGTGTGCTGCTTGAGGATGTCCTGTATTCGACGGCAACATCTGCGTTGCTACCATCATAATCTGTAATGACATCATCGCTATCATCAAGCGCTCTGATGTGCAATGTCACTTTCTGATTTTTGCTAGGCGTACTATCACTCAATGAAATTGCGAAATTATCGAGATTCCCATTTGACGTAGAGGACGATGAGTCACCGACGCTGAAAATCTTGTAGTCATCTATATCTTCATCATCGTCTGTAACGGTCACTCTATATTGATAATTGTATTTGAAAGTGATGTAAGTTTTTGCTGTTCCATCTGCGAATCTCGGTGATTTGTCGTCGAGCGTCATATATGTCGACGTCACTAATCTCCATGAGCTACTTGATGACGTTTTGTATTCTACCTTGATGTCCGCGTTTCTGCCATTGTAGTCTGATATGGTATCGTTGTCATCGTCGCGAGCTTTGATATTTAAAGTCACTTTTTGATTTTGGCTAGGAGTGCTGTCGCTAAGTGTGATGTAGAAATTATCCAGATCACCGTTTGACGTTCATTCGTTATCTTCATCTGATCGATCTCCATCAGAGAAATCATAATAAACTTCCGTGCTTCTTACTTCATTCCCGATGATAGCATATACTTTTACGAATCTTGTCGTGCTGTCATATCCGTTATATGTCTTATAATTATAGCTGAAATCTGAATTATTGTCGGTAAGCCTTGGTGAAAGCAATCATCATCCACTGGTTTTACTAGTTTTTTTGTTCGGCAAAAGCACATAGAAATATGCATTGGTGTGAGAAAGAGAAAGATCACTGTAATCTACGTTCAGATCATAAGTATTCCCATCTTTGTCGAGATCTACACATATCGTTCCATATGAGTCGAAATCAATCTCTTCGCAAGCTGAAACTGTATTTCCTATCCCTAGGATTGCTAGTATGCTCACTATAAACACTAATGTTTTTTTCATTTTAATAAAAATGAAGAATGTAAAATGTTCTGTATTATGTATACACATATTCATGTCGTTTGTCAAACCTTTTTTAAAGAAGATTCCCGATGATTTATTGTTGATATATGCCTCACAATAATTATATATACTGCATATTTATCTTTTAAACAAAAACACAATGTATACTGTTTTTTGAAAAATTTTTAGATACGTTTTGCGGCTTATCCTCATAGCTATCGTGCTGTTATTATTGGTAGGATTAGCCAAAAATAATCGAGACGTAAAAGGATATATCCAGCTTCTCAACGAGAAAAGTCGATCTGAATCGCGAGAGCAAGGCGGCATCCCCTGAATTTTCCGAGGAGAGGCGCTTGTCGACAGCACTGGGGACATGGAATTATTGACAGGAGAGGATGGTTCAGAAGTGGGTACTTGAATCGATGTCTATGATCCAAGCTTCGAAGAAGATCTGAATGAAATACCTCAAGATACACTTTCTTCTGGTGATTATGGTGATGCCGAAACAGATTTCGGTTTCACGACCGATGGATCTGGAGAATATTCATCTACCTGAACTTCCAAATCCCAACAATTGCTCGATATCATCAAGAATGAAAAATAAAATAGTTTTTAGTCTTTAGCCGATAGTCTTTAGTTTTTGGTATGAAAAGATTTTTGAAAAATAGTTTTGTCGATATATCTGCAAAAGGTGATTCGCACATCATTGATATTTTTTCTGGCGCTTCCGGTGAAAAGAGGATCACTGTGCAGTGAAAGTCCCATCTGGCCTACCTTATTGTAGCGAAATCTTCTCAATTGGATCTCCATGTCGACATGCAATGACAGGATTCGGTCTGTCAGATTTTTGCGATTTTCGTCTCTGATACAGCACATGTGAATGCGAAAATACTTACTTATATCACGAGCTCTTCCGTGAAAGCGGAAACATATGTCGTTTCTTTGCTAGGAGAATATGGAAAAATCTCTGTGGATGCGGATATCGACATCAAAAAATGAATCAGGGACGTCGTTGCTCATCTTCTCGAAGAAAATATCGTTTTCGGTAAAAATATTTCCATCAAATCTCTTCCTGCCCTGTCTGTCGCTTCTCATGATGTTCAAGCTTCTCATGGAGCCAAAATAGAGAAAATCAATCAAGATAAATTATTCTATATGCAATCCAAATGACTGTCCTCAAATGAGGCTCAGAAATTGGTCATTGATGGGTATGTGAATATGATTTTGTCTCATTTTGAACAGTTCCCAGAAAAAGAGCTTGCGGTGGTAAGATCATTCGTTGCTTTTGATGCAATTAAAAAATTAAAATATTAAAAAATTGTTGATATCTTACTGATCTTTTAATTAATGTTCTAAATCTTTTAATGTTCTAATCTGTTGTGTATGATCAAGGAATATTCATATGGCACGATCACGCTGTATAAAGATAAGAATGGACGCGTCGAAATACTTGTTGTAAAATGAGCATGATATCGATGATTCCCGAAATGACATATCGAAGAAGGCGAAACTCCTGTCGAGGCTGCCGTCAGAGAACTTCAGGAAGAGGCATGAATCAAGAAAGTTAAAGTGGATGAAACGAAAATATTCAAGGATCATTATATATTCACTCAAAAGAAAAAAATCATCAGCAAGCATGTCTGATATTTCATCGCATATGTGGCCAACAAGAAAGTCGTTATGGACAAAAGAGAATTGAGTGCTTATCGTCGGGTTTCGCTTCCTGATGCAAGGAATCTGTTGACCTTTGATTCTGCCAAAGGCATCCTGGATAGCGTACTTGATCATCTGGGTTATGAAAAATATCTACTTACAGCGTTGCCTGATGATTTGTCGCTGACGTTACTCAACAGCCTGAAACAATATTTTTATGCGTATGGATTCAGATATGAAAACAAAAAAAGCACTTCAGATGTCCATATCACGCTGGCCCAGATTTTATGTGCGCCTTCGCAGTTGCAATCTGTATACTTGAGATTGAAGAGCACTTTAAAATATTTCGAATCATTTCCGCTAAGTTGCAATAAAATAATCAATAAGCTTCATAAATTAGACACTATTTCCAAACGTTACCCCAATGGTGTATCCCGGGTCGCTTTGTCGTTTGATGATGTACGTCTCAAGCGTATCGCCCGTGAGGTGATTTCTGTCTGCAAAATTTTGTGAGTGGACGATACTGCATCTTATGTACAGAGGATTCGTGACAGCAGGTTAAAACGTTCATTACACTCCGATTATATTAAGTATATTGCAAACCATATGAATATCTGTAATTATGCTAAATCAGAAAAGGCCCAAGAGATCGTCAGACTATCCACCCAAAGGATACCAACGATGATGTCAATCGATAAGGTCGCCTTGAGAAATTTCAATGGAAGAAATGAATGGATTATCCAACTAAAAAATAAATAAAAATGCTAACAAATCCCTACCCCACGCTTGTGGGGCCCCTTCCCTTTCTCAAGGGACACAAATTACTTTGAATTGGTTTACGCGTTAATTATGCTGATGAAGAAGAATACTTACTTTACTATATTGAGAATAGTCGCTTTGATAGGAGCTTTAGCTGTGATAGTATTGCTCTTATTTTCTTCGTTGGGACAAAAAACTGCATATGATAATAATATCCTTTTTGTCGTGGATCTTTCGTATAGTATGAATGCAAAGGACATAACGTCAGTTGAAGGTTGAAGGTCGAAGGTTGAAGGTAAAATTTCTAGGTTAGATGCGGCGAAAGAAATCATAAAGCAGATTGTTGAAGTGTGAGGCGAGGCGAATTACGGGTTGGTTATCTTTTCACAGTCAGCTACGCAATACGTGCCTTTGACTGCTGATACTTGAACTTTTATGGATTATATAAAAGATGTGAATACGGGGCTTTTGCCTGGGGGCGGTACCGACTGGAATTCACTTCAGAAAATTTTCTCAGGGGATAAAACATCTTATGCTAAGATAATATTTATTTCCGATGCCGAGGCGTTAGCCTCTAGTGCAAAGTACCTAGTACCTGGTACAAAGTCTTTGGCGACTGCGAAGAAATATTTCATCGGTGTGGGTACAGAAGAAGGTGGAAATCCGACATTGCCCAATGGTACTATTATGAAAATGAATTGAAAAAATATTATTACTAGTTTTGATGTGCAGACTGCTACTACGATAAGTAAGGTTCTGAATGCCAAATTATTTCAGGTAGAAAACGTGAACAACATGGATAGCGTGATAGGGCAGATAGTCAGCAGTTCAAGGACTTTCTCGCATAGTGAGGTTCAGCTTCTTGTTGTTGTGTTGTGAGTATTTATCCTTTTGGTTTTGTAGTATGGAAAGCATGTATTTGCCCACATTCCCCAATATCTTTTGATTGAAATTGCAATTATTGCTGCAGATATTTTTCGCTTTAGGTATTTTTTTGGTTCTTGCATTTTTGCTGTGGTATTTTATCGTGAAATGTCGTGGAAGGAAGAAATTGTATAAGCAATTGGAGCATTTACAATTTCAGGCAAGTCGTTTGGGTAAGCAAATGTTGGCTCAAAAGATTGGAGATTCTGAAGGTAAGCAATTACTTGTATTCTTTATTGAATATTTAGAGAGATTTGCCACAAATGCGTCATATCATTCCATTGATCAATTGCTGGCACAGCATGGGTTTGAAGATGGAGAAATTGAGTCCATGATGAAGGTTTTGTATCAGAGCGGGCATTTGGAGGAAAAAATACGTGAAAAAATACAGTTAACAACTAACAAATAGCAGTTAACAGTCCATTTTGCTCCTAGATTGCTGCGCTACGCTCGCAATGACAAGTCGCAAGGGCAAAATTTTAAATTGAACTGATGTTGAAAACAGGTTTGTATTGTTTAGTATAGCCTCACTAGTTTATTTTGTAGGCAAATTTTTTATGCTCTTGGATATGGTACAACAGTATGATAAAGAAAAGGTTACTTTTTACCGTGAATTGCGGGAAAAGGTGATTTTGCAGTTGGGCATGAAAGAAGATCACAAAAAAATCGTGTCTTTCCTTGCTAAGGTCGGTATCGTCGGAATCGATGAGAAGGATAAGGTTGTGCATGTGGGCGTGCCAAATGAGTTCGTCCTCACTCAAGCCAAGAAATTTTTTCAGAAATCTATCAAAGAAGCCATAAATACTGTCTACAATCCGCAATTTAACGTCAAATTCGTCATTTATTCGGGTTTTGCGAATAACGGCAGCGAATTGCTCATCAATCTCAAAAAAGTCCTAAATATCAAAGAAAGCACCAAAGAAATGGAGCATCCTAGCATCAAAAAGTCCATAAAGTCAGAATTGGCTGAATATTTCGGCATCTTGTTCGATCCAATCTATAGATTTGATAACTTTGTGGTAGGCGCGAACAGCAATATCGCTTTTTCTGCATCCAAAGCTACTGCTGAGCATCCCGGTCAGACCTATAATCCTTTGTTCCTTTATGGGCATGTGTGACTATGAAAAACCCACTTGATGCAAGCTATCGGCAATGAAATCATGGAACACTATCCAGAAAAGGTCGTCTTATATCTCCCTACCAGCAAACTTATCGATGAAATAGTCCTTGCTTTGAGAGGCAATAAATTGGGCAATCTCCTCAAAAAATTTGAGGAAGTGGATGTGTTACTCATTGATGATATCCAATTCCTCGCTGACAAAGAAAAAACTCAAGAAATCTTCTATAATATCTTCAATGATTTCCAACTCAAGAAAAAACAGATCATTTTATCCTCAGATCGTCCTCCGAAGGAACTTGTGCACATCGAACCAAGGCTCAAAAGCCGCTTTGCTTTGGGCTTGGTCGCTGATATCCAGGCGCCTGATTTTGAGACGAGGATAGCGATACTTCAATCCAAACTCAACGCGAAATCTGAAGCTTTGGATTTCGAATTCCTAGAACTCATTGCCAAACATATCAAAGACAATGTAAGAGAGCTCGAAGGAGCTTTAAATATCTTGATCACTAGAAAAAAGGTGCTGCATGCGGAACTCACGAGAGACGACGTGGTCGCCTGTCTCAAGACTTTGGGCTACTACCTAGAGCAGGAGATGGACAACACACAGAAAGCTATCCAATCCAACACCAAAAGCATCCAGAATTTTGCTAATCTCGTAGATATGGTGGCACAGTATTACAATGTCTGAGTCAATGAACTCAAATCTGAATCCAGAAGAAGAGAAATAACTGTTTCCAGGCAGATCCTCATGCTCTTGGCGAAGAAGTATTTCTGACGAACTTTGGAGAAGATAGGTGATTATTTCGGTGGGAAAAACCATGCTTCTGTGATTTATGCAATCAATAATACTGAGAAAAAAATGAAGACTGACACAGATATGGCTCATGATTACCAGGTGTTTGTGGATTGGCTGGGGAAGTAAGAAATTTCTTTAATTAAAAACACCCAGAGGGGTGTTTTTTTGTATATTGCAAGCTAATTATCTATTCCATATCATACAAAGTGTAATATATTGTCCCTCTGTATGCCCCTGATGGCTGGTTTGCTGGAATAGTGATTTTAATATCCGGAGTATCGCCATACTTCCCTATAAGCCCGGTTCATTGATTCGGATTTCTTACAAAGTATGTCATGGGCTGATCGCTGTAACCGTATTGATTGCCTATTCCACTACCAAATCTTATCTGTCCGGTATTGTCTCCATTAATGGTGTTTGGAGTGGCGATTGTTTTGAATTGGATATATCCTTTTGCTATTCTATCTCCTCACTTTATCAAATCATCGAATTGAATAGTGGTATAGTATCATGATCATCATCTCATATCTATCATCCTAAAGCTGTTTGATGAAAATCATGTAGTGATTTCTCCAGTGGTCGGGTTAGAACTGATGGCTCAGATATCAACTGCTCCTGAGCTATCGATAGCGATGCGTCCTGGCATTATTTCTAATGTTAAATCTGCAGTTGCTGCTTTGATTATAGAATATATGCCCAATCATATTGTGGTTATTACTACAAGCAGGAGAGATTTCCTCATTTTTTTATGTTAGTTAAAAATTAGTAATTGTTTCTCTTTATTTATCTATTTTCCCTATAAATGCAATTTGAAATGCGTATTTCTTCTTGAAAGCTCTATCTAAAACATTATTTTTGTTGTATTTTATCTGATAGGTAGCTGTATGCAGAAAAAGATTCCTCAGCAGAGCTGGACAAAATCGACGTTACCCCGAACGGTCGGGGTCGGCGTCTCATTTGTGATTCTCCTCGCTCTTTGATTCTTCGGAGTAACTTTCGCTCAGCTAGAAGGATTTGGCTATACAGATGCTACATTCTCTACGGGTGCAGGGGAGACTTCCTATCTGCAGACGACCGTCACTGCTGGTGATGGCTCAAGTTTTTTTGTAACAATTTCGAATCCTATGGACCAAGATCAAACAATTATGATAGATTTTTTTGATCAAGTACTTACTAATGATGGAGAAAATAGAAAATCCTGTGATAGGGTCCATTCAGTCGATGACTTCGCCAGTACTTTGATATGGGATACTGGATCATTTCTTGTGCCAGCAAATTCTGGTGTAACAAAAACTATCGACCTTAATTATAATTACTGTTTCAGCTGATTGGACTTATGATGTCTGATGCAGCTGCAGACCGGTATGATTGATGTCGGATCGTTTGACGTATCGTTGGGGAAAGCAAGTTTCTTGGACCTCCAGGTGCTAAAAGATGATATTAATTGTTCAAAATGTCTCGTCAAAGCTTTGCCTGCGTATCGCTATGGAACTTTCACTATGACCGGGTTTATGTGATTTTGGATAGGAGATGATTTCTCTGCCATGTCTGGGGATAACTCATCCACCACTGGCATGGTGTGATTTTCTGCTGATGGGACAGGGGAGTTTGTGTATATGTTTCCACAAGACGGTTCAGGATATATGGCGTTGATTAAGGTACCTTCCTATTTATCCGCAGGATATACGTGAGTATTTGATGCCGGTTCTTCTGGTAGTTTAGACTTTACCAATTTCATCGGACTTGATTCTTATGTCTATGACAGCTGATGGTATAATAAAATATATATGATCGACTTACCTGAGGTGCAAGGATTCAGCGGTGATAGGTCATTGCTTGTAGCATGAGATACCAATAATAATGATTATGTCTGAGCATCAGATCTTGCGCTGATAAATTATAATATGACGGTAAATTTTAGCCCTGTGAATACTAATTACGACTTTGATAAGGATGGATATATTACGTCCAAGGATCAGGCAATCATGCTTGAAGCAGTTAGGAAGAATGGATTTTGGAGATATTTCAAAGATATTTTAGGCGCTTGACTATTAACCTGAGATGATCCAAGTCCAGCCCCTGACCAGTTTCCTCGATCTTTTTAATCTGTCTACATTTGTCTAGATGAAGAAGGTAATATTCTTATCGATATGCATGTTTGGTTTCTTCACTTTCTCCTCCGCGGCAAAGCTATCATTTTCATATCCTCAAACTTCGTTGGTGGATGATTGTCCTTCCAAGATTGACGTGCTGCTTGATACTGAAGGGCAGATGACTACTGCTATGGACTTGAAAATCCTTTTTGATCCAAGTGTGATGAGTCGGGAGTACTTTGATATCGATGGAAGCGTTTTTAAGACTTCTACTTTGCCATATTTTTCGTCCGCGGATTGAATTCAAACCTCATATATCTTGCTGTCTACATTGTCTAGGTGGTGATTTAATGGTGTGGGTAAAGTAGGAACAATAACAGTGATCCCAAAATTAGTTTCAGACGCTCCGTATCTTAATTTGAAATTTTCAATGGTTCCCAATAAGGATAGCGATGATAGTAACGTGGTTATTGTCTCTGGATGAGAGACCTTTGACGTTCTAGATAAAACTTCTGAATTGTATTTACCTATTAGCGTTGGTGATTGTCCAGATATCATATGAAAACAAACTGTCCTGTATCAACAATTGGGTAAAGTCACTCTTATCCAGAATTCTTCTTTTGTTTCTCAGCATCCCTTTCAGGAGAAACTTGATGCAATTGTGTCTTGGTTGGTGCATAATATATCTATGATTATTGTTGTATTTCTTGCTCTTGTATTGTGTTTTCTGGCTCGACGCTTTGTTCATAAAAATCCTCCAATTTCTATTCCAAGTTGAAAGAAATAATACAAATCACTATTACATATTTTCTCTCTGTTTTGATTAGTCTTTTCTAATAATTCTCTCCTCTTGTCAACTTAATTTTCGCTAGGTCTGCTTGTATTTTGTGAGTATTCTGTTAGATATATGTGGAATAGTGTAAGTTTCTTTTTTGATAAAAAAATTTAATTGATTATATTGTGTGATGCATCAGATCAGAAGGCTCCTTCGGTGAATTATATTGTCTACATTCATTTCCTTGTGAATTTCTCATGCGTGAAGCATGAGTTTGTCTCCATCTACCTGAAGTTTTGGGATGCGTTGCATCTATCCTATAAGTTTTTCTGTAAATGTCAGTGGTATCGAATCTAAGGCCGTGGATATGAGAGTAATTTATAGCTGAGATAGTATGCAATTTACCGGTGATTGAACGGGCCAAATCACATATGGTACTTATCTTGTCAGAACTGGTACTACCACAGTCGCTATAGATCTTGGATGGGCGAGCTATATTGCTGGTTCAAAATATCGGTTGTTCAACCGGACTGATCTTATTACTCCTTTATCCGGTGTAAGTGATATTTCTTATTATACTCGATATTTCCAGACCACGGCAAATGTATTGACGTGATATCTTGATTTTTATTATTCTGGCGGATGGAATGGTGATGATAGTAATATCCAATCCGGAATCGTTAACAACTTCATTGATGTATTAGATACGATAAATTCATGATATTATGACTTCGTCGCTAGGCCTTGTATCCCTGATACTGATGCACCAATTTACACATGATATAGTAGCGGAGCAGATGTTTCCTATCTTTCTTGAATTTCTTTCACGGTGTATGATTTTACAGGTCTACGTATTTCCGGTTATAATAGTACCTATCATTATCGATGGGATGGCCCTGTGTACGCAGATTATAATGATTATACATGAGTCGGTTTGTTGGATATAGATAACCAATATTGAGTGAATTCTTGAACAATCATTGTCGGTCTATCATGATTATCGTTTGAGTCTAGCACATTCACTGGCGAGTCTGGCTGATATTATTCGTGATGAACTTTGGTATATACGAGTTTCACTCTGTCAAGTTTAAACAGCTCGGATCTCTTCGATTGCACTCCGATATCGACAACTCCAGAGATGTGAAATACATTGACCTGGAATCGCTTGGATAGAGGATATGACTGTATTTTAACCTCTACAGGGTTGGTTGGATTCTCAGGAGTGCAACTCGATTCCAATCAGACTATACAGGTAACTATTACAGGTGTCGACAATCTAAATTATCGGTGAATTCTTAATACGTGAGTAATTTCGTTCCCTATAACTATCAATGGCATAGACAATACGCCCCCATATATCGTACTTGGTGACTATCAATGGACTGGTGCTTTAAACGGATTTAATACGACGTGAGCTGGTCCATCATTTTCTAGCGAACAAAGATCTGGTCGGGAGTATTGGACAAAAGATGATACAGAAATCCATCTTACATGAAGTGAGATTATTATCATGACCAATGTCGTTGGATTCTCTGGCACAGATTTGAATGTATACATAAGCTGAGGTAATGGATACAGCGGTATCAATCAAACCTTGATTTTTACTGGTAACATGACTGGATTCGTTACGTTCCAAGATATTCCGATGGAGGGCATGGATCCAAATTATGGTCAGACCTACGCCACAGGATGAACTAATTATACCTATGACTTCAATATAGATGTGTTTCGGATAGATAGAATCACTACAGAAATAACCTGAAGTCTGGCATATACGGGAGAAAACGGCCAGCTTCATCGTGCAACATTGACTTTGACGGGTTTCGCTACGGGAAACGCTGATAGCATAATGGATGATGAATTTATTATCTACGCATACAGCGGCGTAGGCGGTTCAAGCAATACGCCTAATGTGACCTACACAGGATGATATGATTCATGAGCTTATAGTCTGTATCACACCAATATCGTTTTCAATGATAACCGGACTGGATATATTTATTACAGAGATAGGGCAAATAATGCCTGAGAGATGTATGTGAATGTGACGGGAATCGAATTGGCTGCGACATATACCATCATAGCCGTACCTAGTAATCGTGAAGATTTGAGTTCTTATGCATTATCAAATTCATGAGTCATCTCAAGATTCAGTTTTGTAAGCGGCTATAATTCTTCTGATTGATTCCTTCAACGAAGTTGAGATGTCGTATTCTCATGACTTATAAAGACTAGTTCGACTGGCATATACACGTTTGATTATGGCTTCGCTAGTGGCACGTATGCGTTGATTTTCGAATCTCAAAGTCATGTCAGCACCGTTCGTACGTGACTTGTTATTACCGGGGCAAGAATATTCAATGTAACTCAAACATGAGATATGGTGTGAGATGCCGCCATATGAGCGTCTAGATTGATAGCATGAGATCTGCTATTGTTTCAGATTGGTCAATCAACTCTGACAACTAACTCTGTAAAGGATGGTGAAGTTAATGCATCAGATATATGAGCTATTTTGACTTGGGTTCAGATGACGTGATGATATCAAATATATTCTGGCGGATTTCATGTATGGACAGGTACTGAGTTAGTCACTGCAGATCCTTTGAGTGGCAGATTGCCTTTTGTCCAGTATCATCCATGAGATGTTAACGCGGATGGAGATATTAAGAGTACTGATATAGCTATAATCAATGCAAATCTTGATAATAGATCAGTGAGAACTAGGGCAAATACTACATTCTTTGATATATTCGATTAGTTTTAACAAATAAATACTATTACGTATGTTCACCATTGATGTCAAAAAAAGTATATTATGATTGATTGTGCTATGCACATGATTTTTTATGATGCCAACTTTTGCGGCAAAGATAATCGTACAGCCAGTTCAAGAGACTCTTTATTATTGATGCCCCTTTGATGTTGATATACTGGTTGATGCTCAATGGG
>PFWQ01000033.1:4400-6483 GCA_002791215.1 candidate division SR1 bacterium CG_4_9_14_3_um_filter_40_9 | reverse complement strand
TTTCAAAAATTTTCGAGCAATTGATGATTTTTAATTTTATATCACTTTTTTGTCTTTTGTAAATATTCCGAAATTTTGGATGGCTGAATTTTTTCTCTTGGAAAAATTTTTCTTGATCAATTTCCAACTTCTACGTTTTTTACCAAAAAATGATATAATATGCCTTTGCAGATTTTTCGAAAAATCCACTCTTGTCATTTTTTGGCGATTGCCAAAAATACATCGTCCATCGTCTATATATCCATTTTTTGAATGTAGACAGATTTACCTTCCAACCCCCCTGCAAGGTGGACTTATTTCCTCCCCTCGAAGGGGAGGGTTAGGGTGGGGTTTTTCACTCAAATAGTGAATTCCGACCTCATTTCTCTCGTCAAAATCCTCCGTGCGATTCACTCATTTTGGGCATGTTTTCAAATGCCTTTTCTCTCTCAAAAATAGATGGTTTTTACCTATGTTTCACTGTTTCAGTGAAACAGTGTATAGGCTTGTTTCTACCTACCAATACTATTCACTAATTCACCCCCCAACGTTTTGGGGTGAATTTTCCACTGCTTCAAAATTTTGGCCTCTTCTATATGAATTTTTGACAAATTTTCGATATCTTTTTTGTATCCGACAGGAAAGAAAAAATTTCTTAGGATTGCCTTTGCTGTGAAATAAGAAAAAATTTGATTTCTTTGAAGTAAAATTTTTTTGCCTTGAGATATTTTTTAAACAATTTCCTTTCCTAAAAAATTTTTTGGACTCCAAAATGGGTATGTATATTTTTTAGCAAAAATTCATAGACTCATTGATGAGCTTCTATATAGAACTAACAATCGTTGCTAAAGCAAGACCCTGATTTCAGCAGGGCTAATAGTTAACAACTAACAGTTTCTCTGTTTATGAACTACCATTTCCTCTGCATGCAATGTACACTAATTGCGTCAGATTGCTTTGTCGCTATGCTTCTCGCAATGACGACGCATTCTTTTGAGAATAAATCGGACTATCGCTGTAGCCAGAATAAGGTATTTTATTCGATCTCCTTCCACGTTCATGTACAGTCAGAATTCTCATACCTTTTCTGATACCCGATAGATGTATTGAATGAGTCGTGCTTCGATTTGAATGAAGCCGTATCGGGGGAATATTTGATATAAAACGGTACTGATGAAGCCATAGATCATAACAAAGGGAACGATGGGAAGGACAAGAAGGTTCCCAATGACTCCCAAGAGGTTTATTTTGCCCATAAAGAATATCATCGTCGGTAGTATGCCCAAAGTTGCTCAGACACTCGGACTCAAATAATTTTTCCATACATAAGTTCAGGCTTCCCTTGTGGCTTTTATTGCTTTTGAACGGATAGAGTCGCGGGCCTGTCACTCTGAACACAGTAAAGAGTCTAGATCCTTCGCTTTCGCTCAGGATGACTGTACAGACTCTTTTGTATTCGAATCCAAATTTATTTTTCAGAAGTAGATCAATCCGATGATGGCAGAGAAGGAAAATAGGAAACCGACATCGTAGACTAAATAGTATGGATTATAGAGCAACATACCTATGAATGCGAGCGATAATGAGCGTCGAATATCTATCTGCCTGCCCCGGAATAAGGCGATCATTCATAGTCATCACATGATGACCGCACGGAAAACGCTGGAATCCATTCCGCAGAGAAATCCATAGATGACGATGCAGAGGAGAATAACAAAATTTCTGAAATAAAAAGGAAGTCGGAGAAGGATGAATCACAAGAAAACTACAATCATAATAATATTTCATCAGCTGACGGCAATCAGATGAACTAAGCCGGAATCGATGAAAGATTGGTAGTCGGACTTGGGAATTTGCGATTTGTCGCCAATTAACATCCCGAGAACTAATCACGCGGTCTTTCCATTTCCATAGGAATTCTGGACCATGGATTGCAATCAATTTCTCAATGAGTCGATGAATCAGATTTTGAAATTGGAATTGAGAAGAGGAATGGAATTTTGTTCAAAAATCGTCCCCTGAATTCACTTCATTTTGAGTCGTTTGTCGTAATTGAACTCATAATGGAACAAATTAGTGAACAGTGACCAACTAACAACTAACA
>PFWQ01000033.1:0-4295 GCA_002791215.1 candidate division SR1 bacterium CG_4_9_14_3_um_filter_40_9 | reverse complement strand
CACTGACGAGGAGGTAGGAAAGATTTCAGTCCTTAATTATGTATTTGCCCTGTCATTGTCTGGTCGTAATCTGTCCAGTTCACATAAAGACAGTCGTTAGTCCATAGTCTTTAGTCGATAGTCACTGTCATGAATTGTAGCGAAGATTGTACATTCGAATGGAGCCAATGGCTAGCAAAAAAGCAAGAATACAGAGTCGGATGAATTTACGTCTTCTGATGGCAAATAAGGCAAGAATACACACCACGAATCATACTGAAACGATGAAAATATTCTCAAAAACGGTGAACAAAAAAATGAATGCAGCAAAAAATAAGACGAACATCTTGGTTCATAAAGTTATAAAGTTTATAAGGTGTTTTAGGCGTCAATCATCTTGTGGACCTTCTCTGCTTTGGCGATGGATTGGAAGGGTTTATTGAAAAACTTGAGCGGCAGGAGGAAGTGTAATCTGCTTCCGATACCGGCTTCGGTATGTAGGAACAATTGAATGGTCTGCTGTAATGAATATTTTGTCCAGTCATACATCTCAATCTCTGGAATAGCTGACTTGACCGTATCAAAACAATGATAGTCATCATCCATATCACATGGGAAATAGATGATTTTATGATCGGGACGTTCTTGGCAGAAGAGTTGGATCTTGTGGATATTGTCAGACGTACATGTCGCAGTATTGATGTTTACAAGCATGTAGTGCTGAATTCTAAATTCTAAATTCTGGATTCTAGATTGGCAAGATCTTAATACTTCTAAGCTAAAGTCCTCATAAAGTTTCGTCTTTGTACTAGGCACTTTGTACTCGGCACTTTGTACTACGCGAAGCGAAATTTGATCTCTGATGACTAGTTCTTTCGCTCTATGGAGCAGGTCTTTGTAGAGAAGTCTGCTTCTCCGTTTCTTTGGCGTGCCTATTCAGCCAATGAGTATAAATTCTCATCTTCTGACGGTCCAGTTGAAGAGCAATGGGATATTCCGGCCATCATGAGGGAATGGTCTTTCATCTGAGAGGACCTCTCCCCCACCGAAAAATTTGAACATGTGCTTATATTTTCCTAGGCCGATAAGGTTCATGACATGGGTCAATCGTCTGTATCTGTGCTGTTTGATCTCTACAAACTCAACTTTGTCTCGTAATTCTAAATTCTGAATTCTAGATTCTAAATTTATATGCACCCATTTTTCTATCCACTTCTTATTCCCTACTTCTACAATCAACTTTTCTAATTTGTATGTTGTGATGAGATATTCGATTATTCAAAAAAGGAGTAATTCGTCGCCGAAGTTTTGGTAGCCATAATATCATCTCAAATAGGCTGTATTCATGAATATCTTTTGAACTAAACCTGTGTGATTATATAGTACGAATACTTATCACGTGGTCCATAAAGTCGAAAGTCTATAAAGTCTGTAAAGTCAGTTGAACGACCTGATGGACTTTATGACCTTACGACCTTCAGACGATTTTTGTATTCCTCCACAAATGAAACATACCGTTCCAAAATCTGTGGAATTTCTATCTGTATGTGTTGTACGGAAGGCAATGTATATTTCAACGCTAATTGTTCTTTGAGGTCATATACATCCACCCAGGAATTCCCGATGAGGATTTTTTGCTGACCATTTTTGAGTCATTTTTTCGCTTCCTGGAAGATGGAGACATACTCCCCTAGTTTCGTATTTTGTAATAAAAGCTTCCAATCCTTATCCAAATATCATTCGATCAAAGTGATGTAATTTTTGTATAATTTATTCTCATTTTTGAGCTTGATTGATGTTTTTCCGGCAGGAATTTTTCTGCAGATAAGTGACTCGTCCATGTACACTACACATAGACTGTCGTTAATCTGGCGTAAACTGACCTGTCAGAGGAGTGCCGAATCTGAATTTGACAAGTCCTCTAAAACCTGCTTTCCTTCGCCTATCAGCTCGTTCTCTTGTGGCAAGTCATAGCAAAGTCTGTCAAAAATCCTGTCAGCATGTCCAATAGCGATGCATGCCGCCTTGTTGGGGATGGCGAACTTTCATGTGAGAATTGTTGCCTCATTGAGAGCTATCGAACCGGTGAGCTTTTTTTTATTATCATTGATTAAAAGGTACCATCAATCTGATAAATTGATGACGTTTGGAATCGTAATTCAGCTTTCTGCCTTGCTTTTCACGTAAAAAATCAAGGTCAGATATTCACGTCATTCGTCCTTTCCCTTAGGATTGGGAAGGATATTTTTGATGGTAACTCCCAGTCCTGAATAGATGTTTCACGTCAAAGTGTCAATAGATATCTCTTCTCCGGAAAGGGTAGTCTGAGAACATAATTTTGCATCTCGTATCCCCAATTTATTCGTTTTTGCGGACGTTTGTGCCAACAAAAAATCATTACGGAACTGATAGTCAGTGTTATAAATATATTCTTTCGCATATCCTTGAGCGAGCATTTTTTGGTTAATCATTTCCCCATTTAGATACACATAACCAAGAATTCTGTCATAACTATCTAGTGGTCATTGGGTGGTGTCGAGTTTCAAATAAATGGTTTTTTCTTTTACCAAATCAGTGAGATATTTTTTCGCCTGAGTTCATCGGCATTCAATTTTTCCGTATCTGGTTTTGTTGCTCTCCGGAGCATCGATTCATATGAGTCTGATCGACTTCGTCGAGTTGTTATATTTGATTCTGATAGTATCTCCATCTAGCACGGAAGTGACGTAATAGTTTCCTGGCTGGATTTTTTCTGGATTGTAAACATAGGTATCAAACACATAGTCTTGCCAAACTAATGATATGATAATGTCCTGTCCACTTTTACTGGAGTTGGGGAATCCAAAACTTCCTTTGAAGATCTGTTCCAGTCCTTTGGTCAGGGTTCCTGAAAGATAACGATTTGTAGTTCATATTTTTAGCTTGAGATCCTTGAGATTCACTTCATCTCCCGAGAGCAAAAGGAGACCAATTTTTTCATTCCCCGCATCAGTGCCGTAGGGGTTGTAGTCAATGCTCGTGATCCTGATGATGTAATCTTTTAATAAATTGTTGCTTCCAGATTGCCCTAAAGGACCAAGCCACGCTCCACTCGCAATGACGTGAAGCGTTTCTCCACTGTTAATTGTTAGTTGTTCGCTGTTAGTCAAATTACCATAGCAGAATGTATCCAAAATCTCTGTCCCAAATAATAACTGGATGCAATTGGCAGCTGTCGGAAAACGTCGATTTCCGGTAAATTGTTTATTTTCTCCCGGGGCGATGATTCCATAAAGGACATTGTTGGTGGACCTATTGGTTGAATGAAGACGATACACGGAGGAAGAAGAGAATGCAACAGAGGTCTGAAGAGAGGATTGTATGGTGATGGTTTGGTAGGAAGGATTACTGACCAAATCCAGGGCCGTTAGTTTTAAAGTTCATCAAGTTTGTAAGGTTCATAAAGTAGATGGATTTGTATTATTTGATAATCAGCTGTTAGTTGTTAGTTGTTCACTGTTAGTTGTTGTTCCGCAGGAACATACAGGACAGCTTCATGTTGATTGCCACGCTCCACTTCCCGCTAAAGACGGGACAGGCTCCATGACAGTGGATTGGTTTGATGAATTTGACCCTGAAAAGTAGAACAAAAATCTTTCATCGAAGCCGGGGGAGAAATTTTCCCCCTCCTGAATGAAATGTTGACAACCGTCCCCCTGACCCCCATAGAATATATTTTTGGTCCCTAGGGGTGGTATTTGGACACTGTCCAAAACCTGTCCACCTTGTCCACCCAAAATGAGGCTTCAGCCAGAAGAATACAGTAACAAAGCGGATTCTGAGATTTGATCAGATCCCGCTAACAATCAGTTAGCCCCCCTGCTGATGACCAAATACCCAGATTGTGTAATATTTACATCAATTGTAAATGACAATCCCAAAAGGGTACCCGATAGTGTCACTAGACCATGAAAATCAGATAGCCCTTGAAGCTCTATAAATGGATCGTGATTTTCATCCCCGAAGTAGATTTCTGAGATTCTGAGTTGATTAATATCTGTAATGCAAACAATATTGCTCCCAGATTGCCACGCTCCGCTCGCAATGACAGGAAGCGTTCCTGTCTCAATTTCTCAAGTACTCGTCACTCATCACTCTGTACTCGGGACTGTGTAAACACCTGGACTAGCGATATATCCTGAGCTTACGTTCCATGAATCTGTAGCCGAAGACACTGATACTGGTCAGAATTTTTCTCTTTTGCTGAAGGAAGTGGTCGTATCATTTACTTGTACAGTTTGATAATCGACTATAAATTGGTCCAAAACGGTGCCCTG
>PFWQ01000075.1:0-25035 GCA_002791215.1 candidate division SR1 bacterium CG_4_9_14_3_um_filter_40_9 | reverse complement strand
GTGCAATCTCCTGAATAGTTTTGCCCTGTAATCGCTCGGCGTACGGTAGAATAAAATGTACCTGTAGAACCATTGCCTATAGTTTGCACTACTCAATTACCTCCTGTGAATGAACAATCCAAAGGAGATGCCGGTACACATGGTCACACATATTTATATAATAGATATGGGCCTATTAAATTCCCATTCGTACAAGATATTACTCCTGAGCTACATGTTCCTCCATAAGGAACAATGTTGTTGCTCCGTAATGTTTGTGATCCTCCATTTGGAATATTTATTACTGTGTTGTTACCTCCTGTAAAGTGACACCCTGTTCATTGCGATAGAGTGCAGGAAGAATAATTATATACTTGATATTGGCCTCCTAATTGTCCATTGGAACAAGAAATAACTCCTGTTGCACAAGTTTGTCATGACAATGTCGCGGGTTTATAAAATACATCTGTTTGTCAGTTTTGAAGTGTTATGAGCGTCCCATCTCCTAATGTAAATTGACAGTTGACAATTCATAAATCGACGCATCAAGAAGATAAAGAGGATTGATCGCTGTACGATTGTCCATTACTTCCTGATCGTTGCCCATTCATGCATTTGAGATTGATTTTGAGTCCATTACATGATCGGGTTTGATTTGAAACAGCAGCTGTATATCATTGTATTACATCTAGATGGTCGATATAACTATTTGTCCATGCGTTTATGCAAGGTAATCGATTCTGATCCTGACATGTTGCTGATTGATAAAGATTGGCGTCAATGCCTGTAAAATGTCCATTTACACATTGTAGATTTTTACTTAATTGCATACATGTTTCTGTCGGAGTGGCTAGAGAAGATTTATATAATACTCTCCAAGTTATCCGATGAGTGCCTGTTGCTGGCGCTGTCGGCGGAGTACAATTTGCTCGTGTCTGGTCGTTACAGTTCTGATATTTGTATGTGTTAGCGTCAGCTAGATTGAAACTACCATCATTACATATCAATTTTTTTGATAATTGCGTACAGGTCTGTGAGTATGTTGCCCCTGTGAGTTTGTATCCACTTACTGAACTGCCATCAAGCGTACTTCCTGGTGACCGTCATGCCAAATTTGCACATGGCTGTCCTTGTTGGGCGAATGTTGATGGTGACGTAGAATTGTCAAAAAATATCATTCATAGTCACAATAGACCTAGAAGAATGGTTGCTATCAACAATTTGGATCAGTACTTGAGAATGTGTTTTTTCATTTTTTAAAGATTATTTTGTAAATGGTGGATTGCTCGGTTGCCTTTGTAAACAAATCCTCCGGCCTTCGGCCATCCCGGCTTCCCGGGACAAGCTATCCTTTATTAAAGGAGGATAAATAAATATTAGTGATTGGAACGGTTTTTTACTTTTTCGTACAGATAAATCCCTAAGTCCGTGATTTCTTTGAAGATGGGTAGAGGAGGCAGGTGATGCCGCCCGAACAACATCACTACGTATCTTCCCAGTAGGATAAGGAGCGGAATGAATTTTGTCCGTTCTAGGAGATTTCGATTTGTTCGTCTTATCAGAAGTATCGATGCTATGATTGCGATTGCGTATTGTGTTTTGATAAAAACGCTATTTTCTAGTTGTACATTGTAGAGTAATGAGAAGTCTTGTTTGGCTTGTGTAATGTCTGTTTTTAACAAATCTACTTTTGAAATCCCTCTGTCCATGCGGACCTCTCCCTTTGCAAAGGGAGACAAATCATAAAGACACATGATGCTTCAGCGGATATATCATCGTAATTCTTCGGGATTTTTGAGAAATAATTTGTTGAGAAATGTTTTGATTTGTGGGCTGACGATATCCATCCCTCACATGAGCGACGCGACTCTGATGATGATGAGAATCAGGAATGTGCTTGTCCGCCACGGCGTAGTTGCCAGTCCCAATGCCATAAATATCAACCATGCGATGATAGATTCTTTAATCAATAGATTCGGTTTGTCGAAATTATGCTCCTGATATCGCTTGTAGATGTTATATATCGGCAAATAGGCCAGCACAATATCTTTTCTATCCGCGCTGATCTGTTCGCTGTACAGAGCTATCAATTCTTTCTTCCCTGCCAGAATATTTGTATTGGTGAGAATCCCTATCGTCCCTATCACAAGAATTATGGTGAGCACGATAACGCTGATGTTATAAATTCAATCAATAAGACCCGATTCAATGCGGTAATTCGTCATTCATGCCGTCAAGGTAATCGCTAGAATTATGAGTGCGATATATCAAAATCTGATGTATCCTTTGATGAATGTCTTGTCGTCCTCATTCAATTTCATATTTTCTTTTTTGATGACATTCTGTACCAATGGAGAAAAAAACATCAGCGCGGCTAATGAAAGTTGGATTCTGGTTTGGCTGTTTGTTTCGATGTTTTTGTCCATAAATTGTTGGAAGATAAATGTTTTTTTGGATGTGCAATAAATCCTTCGTCTCGTTCCACTCGCCATCCCGCAGCTTGTGCGGGACAGGCTCTCCTTTCTCAAGGAGGCCAAACTTGTTTACTTCACGTCGGTTGTGATGAATTCCCTTTCAGTAGGTGACGCTAATATCTTACATGCGATGTGCTGTGTCCCTGCGAAGATAAGTCATTCTCAGATTCCGCACGATACCAATCTATTCTTTTCTGCGTCGGAAAGTCCGAGAAGCGAATTGAGCGATTTGATGGATGTGGTAGATTGTTTGAGCAAAATCTGCAATGCCGAGTTTGAGATAATCGGTTTTCCATATTTGCTTCTGACGAAATCTTCGATATCCTGTGAGATTGTCGTGATTCCGAGTCAGTATTTTCTCGCTCTTTTGATGAGTCCGAATAAGAATTCTGCTGAAGTTTCGTGCTGAAGCATGATCCACGCTTCATCACAGACGAGTAATCTCGGTCTCCTGTGAGATCTGATTTTGGTCCGGATGAAATTCAATGCATTAAACATCGCTGGAGTTTTGAGTACTTCTTCGATATCCCTGATGCTGAATACTGTCATCTTGTTGTTGATATCTATGTTGGTGTAATTGTTAAACAATTTACTGAAGGTGCCTGTCACGAATTTACTCAATCTCAAGGCCAATTTGTCTCCTCATTCCATACCTTCGAGTATGTGCATGAGATCTTCCATGATTGGAGGTTGTTTGCCTTCGTAGCTATCTGCTTTCATATCAAATCCTTTGAGCGAATAGGTACTTTGCAATGCTTTATCCAATAATGCTTCTTCTTCAGAAATTGTTTCTCCGATAAGCAATTTGATGAGTCCGATGAGGTTCATGATCTGACTTCTCAAAAGATCTCATTTGCCATATTCCACATCTTCGATTCTCGGCGGGATATCAAATGGATTGATGAATTGCTGTGAGTTGGTCGCTATGTTCACATAAGTTCCGCCTACTTTTGCACAGAGTGATTTGTATTCGTTTTCTGGATCGATGACGATGACATCGATATTGTTCAATAGATATCTGATGATCTCTAGTTTGACGGTGAAGGATTTTCCGGCTCCAGATGTCGCCAATATACAACTGTTCATATTCGGTAATTTGGAATTGAATCTATCGAAAATAACCAATCATCCAGTATGGAGATTTAATCCATAGAGGATTCCTGTCTCTGAAACCATGTCGTTTGAGATGAATGGGAAACTTCCCGCAAGTGATGATGTCACTGCGCTCCTCACTATCCCAAGTTCGTCAGTGCATATCGGTAAGGTAGTAGCAAATCCTTCGTCCATTCTCTGGATCGCTGTCTTCATTCTGATTCCGTATCATGAAATTTTTTGTTCGAGTTTTTTGCCTTCTTCTTTGAGCTTGTCTTCCGTCTCTTGATAAAGGTTGATATAGAATCCTGTCTCAAAATATCTTTCTTCACGCGTAGTGAGTTTTTCTCTGATCATCGTCACGTCTTTGTATTGCTGTTCTACTTCTGTATCGAGTGTGATCCCTTTGGAATTAGCTTCATTGATCTCTGCCTTGAGCTGAGTTGCCCTATTTTTTAGCATGGATTGGATGGCTGAATCGTCCTCTGGATAGATGAAAAAACTCATATCCCGCTTGTTGTGGAATGTGAGGATATCTCTGGTCCATAGGGCATCGATGTATGATGGATAGCTTTGCGCATAATAACTTTTTCCGAAGATTCCTGACACGTTGTAGTGTGTGGATTTGAATTCCCGATAGGAAGGTGCGATGTGTGATTTGTAGTCAGTGATAAGCGTGTTGTAATGCTTTTCTACTTCAGAAACGTATTGTCTGAGTTTGCTGGTCAGCTTTTTGTCGCTATATTCTTCATCCGGCAATTCCAACAGGAATTTAATCTGTTCTTTGAGATCTTTATCTTTGATGAGACTATTGTCTTCTACGACAGGAGTCTTTCCTTTTGCATCCTTCGTCTCAGCTGTTTTGGGTTTTGCTCATGGGAAAAGATTTCCGAAAATTCCATCGACGAATGCCTGAAAGCCTCATTTCTTGGCTTCCTTCTTCTCTTCTTGGATCTCGAAAACCGGGACTCAACCTCCTGTAACATAGGCGGAGTAGTTGGTGTCGTAGACGATGTTGTTGATTCAAGTTATCATGGATAAACGCTAAAGCGATAAAAGCTCACTATGTCTGCCCGAGGCAGATAAATTCGCGATAAAGATTGGAGCGATAATCAATTATATGCGAAATTGGCTAAATTATCAAAAAAGAACCCGTAGACCCCTTGTTTTGGCTTGACTTTTCTTTCATTTCCAATATAACAATGCTAGAAATCCAATAAAAAATCTGCATATGAAAAAACAAAACACTTTTTTTAGAATGTTGGGCCGGGGGATATGGAAATTTCTTGTTCTCCTGTATGCTATTTGGCTCTTTCCAATGGATGCTCTTGAGACTTTGTTTGTAGTTGGGAGTAGTAATACGTTGGAAAAAACGACCATTACATTCAAAATGTATTGGTATCGTTAATCTTATTAACCCAAAAAAAAATACTTCGGTAACTCCGAGGTATTTTTAGACTATCGATTCAGCTTCTCGGTCGATTTTGAAGCCCTTGGAAGCCATTTTGAGCTTTGTGTAGGTGATATCCATGAAATTTCTCAAATCTTTTCATTTGAGGATGATGTTGTATCTATATTTTCCGAACATTTTGTAAATCAGCGGAGGCGTAGAATAGATCTCCAGACCTGGCATATCGTATTTATCTTTGAGATAGAGAAGTTCTTTGTAGAGGGTATCGACCTTGGTAAACATCCTTTCTTCGATTTCGTTCTTGTAGAGGATTACACAAAGATCTGAAAATGGAGGATAGTGATTCTCTTCCCTAAACACATTATCCTGAGCATAAAATCACGATTTATCTAGCTTGCACGCTGAGCGGATGCTATACTGGTCCGGATTGAAAGACTGAACGATGAAATTTTGGCAATCGTATTTGGTGAATGCATCGTAGAGAAAGTAGAAATTTTTCTCCGCTGCGGTGTAGTCTGGGATATTTAATCCTAGGTCGGCGTTTAAAAATATTACCAGATCAAATTTTATTCCTTTGGGTGGAGTAGTGAGAATGGAGGTTCCGATGAAAACTTTTGCAGATGATAGATGAGAGATGATAGATGATAGATTTTCGATCTTTTTCTGGGAATTGGCAGTTTCGGATTCGATTATCATCGATGGTAGATTGTATTCTTTCTGGATATATTCTGCGACTTTTTGGGTTCATATTCCAAATTCTTTGATGTCGTGAGAGTGACATTCTGGACAAGATGCCGGGAGATTATATTGGCTTTTGCAGATGTGGCAAAGCCCTATGGTTTCTCCGCTGGCAATCTTGTGGTAGCTGATGCTGACGGAGCATTTTTTGCATTGAGGGACGTGGCCGCATTTGTGGCAGATAAGGCCGTTGGAGTATCATTTTTTGTTGACTATGATAGCAACTGATGATGTCTGATGATTTCAATCGGACGATTTCAGAAGATATTTATCAAGTCATTTCTGCGCCAATTCAGAAAAATGATGCTCCAATTCCTTGGTCATATTTACCAAAAAAATATTTTTTTTGGTCAGTGACGAGTGACGAGTATCGAGTCACGAGGATGTGCTGTGGGTGAAGAGTTCGTAGTTCATATTCCATACTTACGTTTTAAAAAAAAAGAATAAAGTGCAATCTGGAAAGTAAGGTTGACTTTTTGTGATAAAACTGTATGACATAGGCGTAGAAACATTAATAAAAACAGAAATTATTATGGAATTTTACTCCCATGAAACAGCCACTGTCGGCCCTGATCGGAGATTTATTTTCCCTATCAAGTGGTCGCGTGAAGTCCGTGAATTCTTTCTCGTTCGAGATAAAGATTTATTGCTTTATCCTTTCGAAGTATGGAAACAAATCAGAGATGGTATGCTTACTACTGCCGAAAGAGTCGATTGGACTAAAAAATCATCAATCCTGCAACTTTCTAGCAAGAATAGAATGTCTTTGCCAAAAGATTGCAATTGCCGCCAAGTAGATATGCTTGGAAATGGCGATCATATTATTATTGAATTTCCTACTCAGTTTGAGTAGGTTTTCTTTAATTGAGAAATTTTTCCACTTTGCTGATGAGATCTTTCTGATTTTTGATTTCGCTCATCTTCACTTTGAATTCTCTGGAGTCAGGAATTCATTTGATATACTGGGAAAGATGCTTCCTGAATTCTATCACGATTCTTTCTTCGGATTGGTCGCTGTTATATTTCAACATGAGGTCTAAATGTTTGATGATGGTGTCGCGTTTTTCCTTTAAAGAGACTTTTTGTCAAAACGTCTGTACATATGGCGTGAAAATTCGTGGGTTGCCGATGGCGGCTAGGCCGATCATCACGCCATCGAGATTTCCAAGTCTCGCCTTGGCTTCTTCATATGAATGTATTCATCAATTTCCTATTATTTTGCATTTTTTGTCGACCAATTTTTTGAGATTGTAAATAAATTCTCGATCAGCTTCTCCGGTGTAGGCTTGTTTTACTGTTCTTCCGTGAATCGTAATCATGCTACAAAACTTGCTCGCTTTCACAAGAAATTCAGTCTGGTTTTCTCTGTCTTTCTGATCTAGGCCGGTTCTGGTTTTGATGGAAAAGGGGAGTTTGGAAGCATTACTGAGCGCTTCTATGATTTTGAGTGTTTCTTCTTTGCATCTCAATAATTCGCTTCCTCCACCAGATTTCATGATATTGTGTGCAGGGCAGCCGAGATTTAATTCGATTCCGATGAAATCTTTCGCATATTTTTTGTTGATGTCTTTGACGGTTTTGAGAAGTGTTTTTATATTTCCTCCGTGGATTTGTGCGATAAGATTCTTCTGAATCGGCGATGTCATGAGGTGGCGAATGACGGCTTGGGGTTTGGCACAATAGCCGTCTGCAGTCATGAATTCCGTCCGAAGAAACAAATCCACCCTAACCCCTCCTTTGTCAAGGAGGGATGCATTGGAATATTTATCGAAAATCTCCTGCGTGACGTCACGCATAGCGCAATCAGTGAATCAATCCATAGGAGCTAATCCAATTATCATTATGATTTTGAAATCTTAAATTTCTTTCTTCTGTATTTTCTTATTTGACGATAAACAAACCATAATACGAGTCCTATCAATATTGCAAGTACGACGATATCGACGGTGTGGCTATATTTCATGACTAATTCTCGATTTTCTTTGAGATATTTCCCGACGAGGGTGAGAAAGGTATTTCGTATTACTGCGCCGATGATGGTATAGATGAGGAATTTGGTCAGATTCATTTTTCACATTCCGGCTGGGAGAGAGATCAGGTGCCTGACGACTGGAATAAATCTGCTGACTAGAATTGTGATGCTTCATCTTTTTCTGAAGAAATGCTTTGTCTGATCCAATTCTTCCTGATCAAGAAGGAAGTATTTTCCGAATCTGCGAATAAATGCTTTTCATCAGTAGAAGCCTATGTAATATGATACCAACGATCCTACGATGCTTCAGCAAGTGCTCACCAAAATCACTCCTCGAAGTGAGAATTGTTTTGTCGCTACAAGGAATCCTGCGAATGGCATGATCGCTTCGCTAGGAACCGGCAAAATCATGCTTTCCATGGTCATTCCCAAGAAGACGGTGATGTATCCTGTATGTGAAATGAATGCGGTGATGTAGGTTGCGAGGAATTCGGTGATTCACATGACAATTGATAAAATGATAAAGGCTCCTTGGGCGATAAAAGCTTCGCGATAAAATAATAAAGTAAATGTACTTACTTGGATTCGTAAATCAACATTTGTTGTAATGCCTGAAGAAAAAAATATACCAATACAGAATTTTATTCATTGTTTTGATTGAAATGAAAGTAGTGATACTAGAAAATATCCGTAGTGCTTACAATGTCGGGAATATCATCCGTACAGCCGACGCTTTGTGATGGAAGGTGCGATTGAGTTGATATACGCCGTCTCCTGATGAAATTGCCAAAGTGAAAAAAACTTCTCTGGGTGCTGAAGAAACGGTTGGAATAAAACAATTCAATACGACTTTGGAAGCCATTGCATATGCGAAAGAGCAGTGAATGGAAGTAATTGCTGCTGAAGTTACTAAATGAGCCGAGAAGCTTGATGAATTTTCTCAAAAAAAACATATAGGCTGAATCGCTGTCGTGTTCGGAAATGAAGTGGATGGTGTTTTGTCTGCTACGTTGAAGGCGGTAGATACTGTCATATATATCCCTATGCAATGAGTGAAAGAATCACTCAATGTAGGTCAGACTTCTGCGATTTTTATGCGAGAGTTGGAATAGATTTATAGGTTTGATAGGTTTGATAGAAATTTCTATATCACTATGACTCTATTTCCCCATGTTTTTCTCTATGCCTGTGAAGCCCTGACTTCGTGTTGCTATTTCTGTTTAAATAGTTATAAGTTGCGTAAAAGAAAAACCAAAAAAAAAGAAAACTATGTCTAAAAAGAAAGTTCCAGTCAGTGAGAAAGGTGGTTCCAGAAAGAATTAGCTTCCTCCTGTGATTCCTTTTGAGGAAGAAATCAAATTAGAATCTGCATTTGTGCGTGATCGTACCCTTATGGATGGTGCGTTTGATGAGGAAGCGCCCATTGTATGCATGGTGCCAAGTCTTAGAATCGTCGAAGATGACACTTTTCAAAATTTCCTTCGCAGACAAAAAAAGGAAAATAAAGAATTGATGCACATTGACCTTGATTCTATGCTATCTGTACATGCAATGTCATTGCTTACTAATAAGGAGTTTGAACATCAACGGCAAAATGCTTAGTCTTCAAACATTATCAATCAATGACTCCGGTAATTCCGGAGTTTTTTTTACATGGTGAAAGTATTTATGATAGCATCGACCTCATCAATAAAGTTGTTGAAGGTGTCTTCAGTCGCCGTATAGGTGAATATATATGCGGTAGTTCATTTGAGCGTTACTACTTGCTGCCATTCGAGTTTATTTTCACCTTCTGTACCTTTGTAGATTATCTTCATGGCGTTTCCGCCGTTTACCGTGATGGCTTCTTCTTTCTCTACTTTGTAGTCATGAATCACGCTTTCTATACTTCCTTTGGTTAATTCAAAATAGCTAGCAAGTTGTACGTCGCCAGTCAATTCTTCAGTGACTATTCACAAATTCTCCTTGATTTTATCGCCCTCTCCTTGCGGAGCAAAAAACATCACTAGTGAGCCGAAAACATTTTCTTGAAAAGTCCATGCGGTAGGAAGGGTGAATGAGAATCATTTCTCCTTATTTTTATATTCATATGATTGAGAGCTTGGCGTTGTTGTTTCTACTAATGCATCTCCTGTAACTGTAGGAGTAATCACCGTGTCTTTCTTTGCAAAACATCCTGCGAGACTTATTGCTGTCACGCTGAGCGCAAGAAGAGTGAAAATCTTTTTTGTCATTTTTTGTTTGGTAAACTGAGTAAAATGAGTTAACTGAGTCAACTTGGTCTCTTATGATATAGTGAAAACATCTTTTTTTGCAACAAGAAAGGAATTGCTCGCCTGTGCCCGACTAAGGATCTCTTTGCCGTCCTGATTTAGATACGTCAGTTTTTCGATTGCGAATCCAGACATGTCTGCCAATTTCTTCAATTCTGCAAGTCCAAACATATGATAAAATCTAAAGATTTTCAGTGGCGAGTGATGAGCACCGAGTACCGAACTTTTGGAATTTGTCTGTGAGGATCGAGGAACCATGATGTCTCTTGTGCTGCGTTTACCCAAAGAGATGAGATATTCCAACAAAGATCTGAGAATCTGAATCTTATGTTTCTGGAGGAATCGTAGTGATAACGCCCGGTTGGTCATTATGAGTTTCCCCTCATAGCTTAGTAGCCTATAAAAATTTTTCATGAGGGAAATCCTTTCTTTCCTTGTCGAAACATGCTGAAAACTTGCTATTCCGATAATGAAATCGAAAGATTCCTGTTTCAATGTTTTAACATAATTTGCAATATCATCGTTTACGAATGTACATGATAGAGATGTAGCATTGCTACGTTTGTGCTGATCAGAATTTTCTTTTTTTGCGATTTTTAATAATTCATTGGAAATATCTACGCCTGTATATTTGATTTTTATTCATTTGAGCGTCTTGAGGTGCTCCAACAATCTTCCGCTTCCGCAACCGAATTCTAGAATCGATATCGTCTTTTTTCAACATTTTTTGATTTCTTCCAAAACTATGTCAGCATCTGTCCGATGTTTTTTTCTGGTGGAGGCATATTTTTTTGCCTCTGCATCATAGAATGATTGTAAATTTTTTTTAATATCCATTTTGAATGGCTAAATACTTATTAAAGAAAAGTCTATAAGGTCTTAATGTCGAAGGTCTATAAGGTCTTTGACTTTCGACTTTATGACTATACGACTTTTGACTGATTTTTTGATTTATGCGAACATACTTGTTTGTCAGCCATTGTTGTTTTTAACTTCTTTGACTTCGCGCTTCCCTTTTTCTATGAGATCATTGATACCGAAATTTATCTCTTCTCCTTCCATGAATATCTTCTGGTAGTGAAGGAGATAGAGGAGCACCAATGCCGTCATCCTTACATCGTTCTTGCAATATTTCTTGAATTCTTCCAACGCTTTCTTGTCGCCCGTTTCTTGATATTTTTTCCAGAGCATTTCTCCTTGGGCTCCCACATCCAGTGTTTTGCTTACATTGATGAGCGCTGTACCTAGTTTATTCAATCCCATCCTTTTGCCGGTCAAAGACCGCATGAAAAGGAAGAGATCTATGCTTTTGTTGTTGATTTTCTCCAAATCTTCCTGCGTTCATCCCATATTGTATATGCATACAGGATTATCAAATCCGATGTTGTTATATCCCACGATATATCCATCAAAATTAACCATTTTCTCTACGAATTTCTTCAGTCCTTCCTGGTCGATATATTCATATTTCATCGTGTTGTCAGATTGCGCTCGCATACAGTACCCAAGTAGAAATTTAGTCTCTTTGAGATTGGAGATATTGGATGTCGTTTCTATATCGTAAACGAGATATGGCTTCCCCAAGATATTGTTGTAGAATCATTTCTGAAATTCATCTAGGAGTATCTGTTCGATGGATTTCTGACCGTTGACCCTCTCTCTCTTGGTGATGTAGGTTTTGATGATGGATTGCAATTCCCTTTTCCCTACATCGTCGAGGACTATCTCTATCTTCTCTTTTTCATCAATGATGGTGGTGAGCCCGTTGTCTTGTGAAGCTCTGAATATCGCTTCTCACCTATTGAAATAATACACGCTTTCACCGTCCTTAAATACTTTTTTGAAAAAGTCAGAAGGCAGGATGCAGTTCTCTTTTTTGAGAATGGAAAAAAAATTCGGAATCAGGTCATTCTGCACTGTTTTGAGATCATTGAGGGTGTATCTTTTGTACATAATTATTCTCCTGATATAAATTTATCATACAATAGGTAGCTTTCAGGACTTATGGTTTTGATGTAGTCCGAAGGACTACTGATAAATTTATATATATCGGTTTTGCTTGCATCATCAAGAGATAAAGAGAAGTTCATTATCTTGGCTGGAACATTGTTGAGAAGCACGTCCTTAAAGTAAATCGGATAAATGATGTTTTTGGTCATATTGTAATTGCCTATGAATTTTATCCTTCAGACGCTGAATGCTATCAAGATTCTTCCGCTTTTTTCTGCGATATCGTCGATGGTGATCCCAAGATAGTTTTTTATCTTCTCCGTGATGATGATGGCGTTATCCGTTCATTCCGTTGTCGATACTTGCGGCTTCTTGTAACAGATGATATCGCCGATGATGTCTGTGAAATTTACTTCGTTGGTAGAGATATTCTTGAGTTTTTCATTTATAGCCGTTTGTATCTCCTGATCTGAAATAGAGATGCTCGTGATAGCGTAATTGGCGAACTCTATGACATATTTTATCGTGGTATCCTCATCAGATTTGGTTACGGAAAGATTGCTGGTAGTACATGTGTTCACTTGTATGTTCGGGTCAGCCATGACCTTGTTTTTGATCTGATTGCAGAAAAGATCCGTCGTATCCGTCTGCGATGCTTTATCATAGAAGGCTAAATTCTGAGCGACGTATTCATACATCTCTCCTAATGAATATTCAGCCTTGGATAAGACCTCTTTCATCACTGCATTCAGCGTATTCTGATTCTCTATTTTTATTTTTTTCACCACAAATCCATTCTGCTGATAACGCAGCAATAGCGCAGTATTGAGTTTCAGCTGTTTTCCGTATTCTTTCGTGTCATCGATGATAAGATCTCCATTTACGAGGATGTCCACAGGACCATGGTCTTCTCCTGAAAATATCGTTTCTTTCACCTTGAGGTAGCTGAAATGATTCAGCAGTAGGGTGATTTCGTCTTTTGAACTCGTTGTCTGTGCCTGATTTTGCACTTGTACCGGTAATAGTCCATGATTCTTGATCTGATACGCCAGTCATTTGAAGCCCAAAAGTTCGCTTCCATTGTTCACGATGGTGATCTGTTTTATGATTTCGTCTGCGTCAGATTTCCTGTTTTTGGCTATCGGATTGTCTGGATTCTCTATTCGTGGGAGTATATATTTATTGTCGAATCGATAACTCAAATCTTTGTAGAAAGCGTCTATTTTGTCTGCAGCGAGCAATTCCTTAAGAAAATCCAGATATTGCAATATATTAGTCGTATTTATCCTGTTGTTTATAATGTCTTTGTAGATAGATTGCTGCACGGAAAGCAATTTGTACGCATTGATTTCGCTGTCATTATAGATCGATTTACTGATCTGCTTGCTGTCTAATTCCTTTTGTACTTCTATGAATGAAGCTAGTTTTTTGAATTTCGTCACTGACTGAGTGCTGCATCTGGCAACCAATTCTTCGATTTTTGCATTCGTATCATTGGAATAGATGATATATTTGTCCATATTCTCACAGAGAAGAGTTTTGTATTCATCATCTATTATTATGTCGAATACTGTTTTAAGTCATTCATAGTCACGATTGATGCCGTAGACAAAGAAGCTATCAAGAAATTCTTCAATATGCTGATTGCAGATAGCCTGGAAAAACTTGTTTTTAAACATACATCCGAGATCGAATGTCTCTATGATAGTTCCCTTGATGGGGAGCTGAGTGTTGGCTTCCTGTCTCTGATTCGTTTCTACTTTGGCGAGCAGCACGTTTTGTATGAAATAATCCAATTCTCTGGTTTCATAATCGCTTTTTGAGAAATAAGCGATATCCTGAAGCGGAACGGTTTTTTGGATATAGAAGAATCTCGGCAAGATATATCATTTATATCTGGCCAAGTTATTTGAGGATTCGATATAGCCGCCGGTATTGCTGATATATCACTCGATGATTTCCACCTGTACGCCTTCGTTTTCTATATTCTGCTTTAATTGTTTGTTGAATGCACCTATGAGTTTTTTCTGTCTGATGACGAATTCGTGATTCACCTGTGATGTCTGGACCGTCAAGGTATTGGTTTTTAGTATATTCTGAAATATTATCACACCGATGATGAGCACCACCACGAAAATCGCATATGTGAAAAAATATGTATGGATCAGACGATAGGTCTTGATCACACTCTCTACTGTCGTGTTTTTTTCCATTACGGGACTGTAGTGATTTTTGTTTTCGATATCTGGCATGCGTGGAAGTATATAAAGTCTATGGTATAATTATATGGTTTTACTCTTTTTTTGTCAAATTTTGATGATTTCTATGTGTTTGAATTTTAAAATTGGCTTATCTAGTGCATTCTAGGAATATGGTGATTTTATATAAAAAGCTTGCAAAAGCAAATAATATTACTATATTTTCCCTTGTTCTATAGTCTCCTTCAAAAATAAACACTATTTTTGATTGAAGACTATATAGTTACTACCACAATAATTCCTTATTACATTTCGGAATTATTTGGGTAGTAAACTATATTTTATCTGTTAAATTAATTTATTATGCAAAAGAAATTACTTACTTTGGTCTTGTTAGGGACTAGTGTTGTATTGTTAGTAGGTTGTGTTTCAAAAGAAGAAACTCCAACTGATGACACAGTCACACCTCCAGTAGTAGAAGAAGTTGTTGCTCCAGAAGCTCCAGTTGTTGAAGAAACTCCAGTTGCTCCAGAAGCTCCAGTTGCTCCAGAAGTTCCAGTTGCTGAATAATTCAAATATCATTTGAATTGAAACTTCCAGACAAAAGAATAGAAAGGGAACCGAGCAATCGGTTCTATTTTTATAAATAGAAAAACTTATGCTACTTCGTGAATATTTGCAGTCTGTACATTCGATTTCTAGAAGAAAATTTACTGATCTTGTCGATCAAGGCAAAATTTTTCTCAATGGAAAACTTGTTAATTCATATAAACAGCTCATTCAAGAAGACGATAGATTAGAGATGATAGATGATAGATTAAAAGAGACTGTGCATATGGTCGTATCTGAATCTAGAATTGTATTATTTAATAAGCCTGTGGGCTATGTGGTTTCCAAATCAGATCCTCATAATCAGACGATTTATGAGCTGTTGCCAAAAGAATTCCAATGACTCTATTATATTGGCAGACTAGACAAAGATAGCCATGGACTTCTGCTCATGACCAACGATCCAAAGGTAGTTAATGAATTTGAACATCCGAAATTTGAAATAGAAAAAGAATATATCGTAAAAATCGATAGACCTTTGACGTCTAGAGATGCCCAGAGGATGAAGGAGGGAATCTTAGACGAGTGAGATCTACTTAAAGTCCATAAAGTCGAAAGTCCAAAGTCCAAAGTCAAAGAATCAATGACCTGATGACCTGATGACCTGATGACTTTAAGACTTATTTTGCATGAATGAAAAAAAAGGCATATCAGAAGGATATTCAAGGCCATGAACTATAAAGTCGTGGATTTGCAGAGGATTCGTGAAGGGAAATTCGAACTTGGAAATCTGAAATTGGGCGAATGTAAGATAGTGTAGTTTATTTATATCTGATTTTAAGATATAAGATGGATAAAGCCAATACTAAACCTGTGCTATTCATAACGGCCACGGGACCATTTTTGATGAGAATAGCATAAATAATTCGTATCACTAATCATGTGCAGTAAATGATATATTTTCGCAACGAAATATCTTTTGTAGATTTAGTTTTTCGGCTTTTGATAGTTTGAGGTAGAAGAGAAATGACTACTAACGTGCCTCACATATACCCCAATATACTAATGTAATCCATGATTTTCTTCGCCAAGAAAATAAAAATATTTGTTGCAACCGGCGAGATTTTAACTATTCTCTTTATGGATATAATATTTACTTTCGAACGCATACTATGTTGGCTAAAGAATTCAGACTTACGTGAAAAGATATAAATTTTATGACCAAGAAGAAGCAAGTAATCTATGCTGGTAATTTTCTGTTTTTTTACATCAAACAATATCAAAATATTCCCTTCCATCAATTATCGCTCCACGTAACTTTGAAATTACATAAGAGATCGGTCATGAGGCATTTGATAAAAAGGGCAGTCCTTGACTATATTCAAAAGCATGATTTAATCAAAAAACCTCTTTGTGGACAATGGTATAAATTTTTTGTAATGCTTAATAAAAATGCGTTGCCTCAACGGCAAAAACAAATTGAAAATGCTGACAGAAAACATATAATCTCATTCGTTCAAGGTGAATTTTCGACATCACGAAATATTATTGTCAAAAAATTAACTTAAAAAATTTTACAATTTAAATTATTTTCATGGCATTTATCCACAAAATTATTCAGTGAGGGTCTGATTTTTTTAAATCTTTTAAATCCGACAATAAGAAACAGCTTGCTGAACTTGAAAAATTGGAAAAACAGATAGAGTCACTCAAAGCTAAAGAAAATGATAAAAAGCCCGGGATATCCAATTTTGTCTTGGACAATATGGCATTTCTCAGATTTTGGTTTTGCGCACTTGTTATAGTAGCTATCGCGTATTTTGCCTTCCAATCCTTGGAGATATTGTACCTTATCTTGACTGCATATATCGTATCTTTAGCAATTGAAGCGATCATAGGATTTTTCCAAAAAAGGATTAGATATAGATGACTTTCCATCGCCTTAGCTTACTTCTTTTTGATAGTAGTCTTCTTGTGATCGTTGATGTTCATCGTTCCATTCCTTCTCAATCAGCTTTCTGATATTTTATCTGTTTTGACTGCAAATATTTCGCATCTTCAGCAAGTATTGCAAAACAAGCCTTTCATCGATATTGTAAGAGATACCCATCGGTTGCCTGCATATATCAAAAAAGCTTTGCTTGATTCTCTACAGGATCCTACCTTATGAAACAGCATCCAATATAAGTTTCAAGATAGTATTTCTCAGCTTGCAAATATGGGCACTGTCTATGCACAAGCCATTTGAAGCTGGGCGGTAAATCTCGCATGATCGATTGTCGGATTCATCAAAGAGATCTCTATCATCCTTACTTTGGCAGTATTGTTCTCTATCCAGAAAGATTCTGTGATGAGATTCCTTGCCAATCTCGGCGGTGAAAAATCATATAAAGAGATATATATGAAACTCGAAAGAATATATAAAAAGCTTTGAATCTGGCTCAAATCACAGTTGTCCCTCTGTATCTTCATCGGTGCTACTATGCTTTTATCGTTCCGGATCTTGGGACTATTTGGCATGCCTCTTCCTCAGATGTTATCATTAGCATTGATCGGCGCGTTGACGGAAATCGTACCATACTTTGGACCGCTTTTGTGATGATCTATAGCTGTGATAGTCGCCTTTGTGCATTTTGGTTTGCCTGGAGCGCTGATAGTTCTTGCAATTATAATTGTTATCCAATGGCTCGAAAATAATGTATTCATCCCTCTTCTCATGAATAAGACTTTGGGTGCGAATCCTGTTGTGATATTTATCAGTATGATTATATGATCTTTGATCATGGGTATTGTCGGTGTGCTTTTAGCAGTTCCAATCGCTGTAATAATCACTATGTTTGCAGATAGAAAGTTTGAAGAGGAAGGAAAGCTATAAATTCTAAATTTTGGATTTTAGATTCTAAATTTTAAAATTTAATTTTCTCATGAAGAATAAGCTATTAAATATTTATTATCATGTGTTAGCTTTTTTTGCGAGAAAATATCTCAAAAGGCATAAGCCTTATATTATCGGTATCAATGGAAGCGTAGGAAAGACTTCTTGTCGCATGATTATTGCGCAGACATTGAAACAATTTCTCAACAACAAGATAATCTACACGTCAAGCAAGAACTTCAATGGAGAGCTTTGACTTTCATTGTCTATTTTTGCGATAGAAACATGGGACCCGACTTTTTTGTGTGTTGTGAAAACATTCTGTAGAGTGTTATGGCAAGGTTTGTTCTGCAAAAAGATGTATGACGTCATAGTCTTGGAATATGGAATTGATCGTCCCAAAGAAATGGAATTCCTACTCAGTATCGCAAAGCCGCAGATAGGTGTGTTTACTGCTATCGACGCGGTGCATAGTGAACAATTCGGTGATCCTAGCAAGATCGCCCATGAAGAAGTGAAGATGATAAAAGGCACTACGGAAGTAGCATTTCTCAACGCCAATGATACCTACGCCACGCAACTCAGAGATCATATTTATATAGATACTTTCACCTATCAGACCGAAGGTCATGAAAGCAAGGCAAATATCAGATTTGCTAATGAAAAATTCGTTCTATGAGACCTGGAGTGAACGATTGGTGTAGAATTCGATTCATTTATCAATGGCGTAGAGTATAAAATCCACACCAATCTTATCGGGAAATCCAATTATGGATATATCGGCGTCGCTTTGGCGATTACGGAAATCTTGATGTACAAGCGATGAAGGTCGCGGGTCGCGGGTCGCGGAATTTTAAATTTGGAATATGAATTACAGCCGGGAAGATTATCTGTGTTCCCGTGAATAGAAAAAAGTATCATCATCGATTCGAGTTACAATGCTTCGCCACTTAGTGTGAGAAGCGTCATCAATACGGTCTACAATGTTCAACAACAGCTCTTTCCTAGCAGGAAGATGTGGCTTGTTCTCGGGGATATGAGAGAGCTAGGCGATTGGACCGAAAGAGAACACAGATTGTTGGCTTCCTACGTTTCTGGTGTTGCTGATCGTGTCTTTCTTGTGGGTGAATATATGAATGCACATCTTGTAGATGAGCTTCAAAAATTTGGCTACGATATGAATCGTGTGGTAGTGTGCATAGATGCTTTGGATGCGTGAAGACATATCAGACATATGCTTAAAGAATCTGGACTGGAATGTCTCTTGGTCTGCAAATGAAGTCAGAATACAATTTTCTTGGAGGAGACTGTGAAGATGTTGCTTTCAAATCCTGTAGATGAAAAGAAGCTCACGAGGCAGTCTGGACGATGGATTCAAAAGAAATCAGAATTCTTTAAAGCATAAGATTATTCCCATGCAAGATCGAAATAAACTTATCAAAATATTTCTAGAAAAAAATAGTCAGATCAATCTGTCGGCGATAAGAGACGAGGAGGGTGTGCGTGTAAAGCATATCCAAGATTCTCTCGAATTGTATAAAGTTTTGAGATTGCAGAAACATCGACAGGTCTGCGATGTGTGAACCGGCGGGGGATTCCCGCTTTTGCCCTTGGCAATCAGCAATCCTGATGTTTCGTTTATCGGAGTAGATAGTGTAGGGAAAAAAGTGAAAGCCGTCAATCTGATGATTGAAGAATTGTGATTGAAGAATGTGAAAGCGCTTCGACTCAGAGCAGAAAATTACACAACGAAGTTTGATGTAGTGACTGCGAGAGCAGTGGCCTATATGGATAAATTATTACCACGAGTCGTACCTTTGGTGAGGCAAGGAGGGCATATCTGCCTGTATAAACAATTTTCTGAAGACGAGAAAAAAGAATTGCTCTCTTTGTGTAAAAGATTTTCTTTGAAATTGGAAAAGGAGCACAAATATAGTTTGTTCGAGTGAGACCCCGCTAAAGACGGGGCAGGCGTGGAAAGGGTGATTTATGTATTAAAAAAATAATTTCTTCATGTCCCCTTCGAGGATTAAAACCTGCGGCGCGCTTCGCAGACTGACTTTTGTCATTGCTGCAAAAGTCAGCAAAAGGTCTAGTTCTTTGCGAGACTCGCTACACTGTTCAGTCTGCTTTTTGAGAATGTAATCCAGCTCAAACAATTCGCAAGAACCAAAATCGTTGACTGCATTTTCGCGAGATTCCTTTTTAATTTTTTTTAGAAAAAAAGCAGAGGAGACCTCCGCTTTATGAGATTAGATGTTGTTTCTTACTTTTTATCAGCGATGTGATAGTGAAGCGCTATCTCTCCGCTGTAACCATTTTGGCGAAGCCAATGATGCATATTCATGTGTATCATGAAGTCGCCATAACCCCATTCACGTACTTTAATAGTAAATTTCTTAACCAGCATTTCGAAGAAGTCTTTTGCTATTCTTGTCTTCCTATTTCTTTCAGGAATAAACATCGATAAGATAGCTTCCGATAAGCTGTCATTACAATCGAAATCCCAGGTAAATCCATGCGGATTTTTGTTGAGATTGTGGTTTTCTAATACTATTCCATTTACGAAAACTTTGTTTCTGTCACGGATCGAATGGTCTTTGCCTTCTATACCTTCGATTTTGAATAAATCTGTTTTTTCCATATTAGGGTGGTTTTTTATTTTGATAGGACAATACATATTTCCTATCAAATATCAAACTTTAGATTTCCTGCATAAGGTCTGTAATTATTGTGTTGAAGACGTCCATGCCGGAATCTGTCAGCTTAAAGTGGGTTGCGGGCAAATCCCTCCTTTTCCCCTTTCACAAGGGGGCCACACCAAAAATGAATCATTGATTGATATAATTTTCTATTTTTTTTTCATAATTTGGCACGAGGATTTCTTTGAATTCGTTGATATCTTTGATTCATTGATTGGTTCTGAAGTTGAGGAAGAATTTTTCGATTAGATAATCCTTGGAATTCATTTCGATAGTCTTGCTCTCATCTAGCCGTTTGGAAGCGAGATAGTCGTTCAGATTCTTGGTGTTGGTGAGACGGAGCCCAAATCCCTTCCACCCCTCTCTTTGTCAATGGAGGACATTTAAAATTTTTGAATGCTCCTTGTCGAGAAATGATGATGAGGCCAAACCTAATCACAAATAATTCTCCATAGTTCGGTATGTCATATTGTGGATAGAATTTTTACTTGGATGAGCGAAGTTTGATACTTCATATCTATGATATCATGATTCTAGCAGTATCTCTTTGAGTATCTGGAATTCTTCGGGAATGAGATCATCATTTTCAATTCAGATTGCTTCGTTTCACTCGCAATGACGGTCTTGTAATGATGGGTCGCTTTTTTTTAAGGTGTGCCATTTTGATCATTCAGAAAGTTCAAGGGTGTAGAGTGAAAAACTATCTGCGAATCAGCTCTGCACAAAATTTTCAAAAAATTGCAACTTTCCTTGATCCCGCAGTTGGAGATTGCCTGATCTCGTTTCGTTGAATTTGCCGAAGGCGATGAAATCAAAATTGAAAACATTATTTTCCTGTTTGTATTGTTGTAATCATCTCAAAAATTCGACAATCTGACCAAAGGAACTCTTGGCCCCTCTTTGCGGGGTAAACCTGCCTGCTGATTTCAGTACTTCGTCATCGAGGCTCTGGATGCCAAATGAGAACCTGACTCTCGACTCTTTGGCATAGGCAGCATTCAGTTTTTTTATGATGCTGTAAATTTCTTCTTGAGGAAATGGATTAAATTCAAAACTATATTCGGCGACACTTTCTGTATTGAAATATTTTTTTATTTCGTTGATGATGGAAATGATATTTTCTGCTCAGATGAGATTGGGCGTCCCGCCTCCGATGTAGATGGTTTTGATCTCTTCTCCGGGGAATTTGTTCCCATAGAATTCTATTTCTTTTTTTAGTTCGGTGAGGTATGCATCAAAAAATCCCCCGCCTTCGGCACCCCATTTCGATAAAGGGGGGACAGGAAAACTGGTGAATGCGCAGTAGGCGCATTTTTGAGCACAGAAGGGAATATGGAGGTAAAGACTTAACAAAATTCTAAATTTTAAATGATAAATTTTAAATTAATGCATATAGCTTATCTTGTCGCCTATGGAAATTATTCATGTGTCGTTATATATTTTTGTAATTTGATCTATCGAAATTGTATCGTAAGGATCCATTTCCGGAGCATGCAAACTTGGTCTTACGACCAAGAGTGATGAGTGACGAGGTCCGAGTCACGAGGACTTTATATTCATTACATAACTAGTGAATGATTTACCGATTCTTGCTTTCTCTTTGGCGGTGATTTTCTTGTCGACGATATCATCAAGCTCCATAAATCTTTCTCTGATGACCTTATCTGAAATTTTTCATGGTAATTTGCTCGAGGTCGCAAGCGGTTCATCGTGATATTCGAACAATGCGATGTTGTCGAAGTCCGATTCTTGGATGAATTTTTTGAGTTCTTGAAAATCTTTTTCTGTCTCTCCAGGGAAACCGATTATGATGTTGGTTCTGAGGTAACTTTTTGGAAATAGTTTCTTGATTTCTTTGATCATCACTGGATAAGAGACGCGATGAATCGCGTCTTTACTGGCGTCTAGTCTGCCCATCTTCTTCAATATATGCTGACTGATATGCTGGAATGGAATATCGAAATAAGGAATGAATTTCTTTAATGTTTTAAATTCCTTGAGGAGAGAGACGCTGATTGCTTCGTCCCTCGCAATGACGGCGTCTGTGATGATGTTCGGATAGAGGTAGAGGAGTCTATATTTGAAATTTCCTTTTATCTTCTCAATCTCGCTGAGAAGTTTAAAGAGTGATGGCCTGCCATAAAGGTCTGTTCCATATCTGCTGGTGTCTTGCGCAATCAGAATTATTTCTTCGATTCCCGCGGCGAGCATATGTTTTACTTCTGTGAGAATATTTTCTATCGGAATGGATTTTTGCTTTCCTCTGAGTTTTGGAATGATGCAGAAGGTACATTTGTTGTCGCATCATTCAGCGATTTTGAGATATTCAAATTTGTATGCTGCATTCGTATAAGCTCTGAGGAGATTGTGAGATTGATGGAGATTGGGAGAAATTTTGTTGTTGGAAAAAATTGGTGAAGTGATTACGCTGAAATCCTTTGAATTGTAGCCTTTGATGAGATTGGCGATAGTGATGTTTTCTCGGTCTCATCGGGAGATATAATGAATGCTTGGATTTTCTAAAAAATCAGCAAATCCCCCTTTTTCCTCTTTTCTCAAGGGGGCCAGATTTTGAATTTTGAAATATTGGAGGCCACAGCCTAACAAATATATTTTTTTCTTCGCTTTCAGTAATTTTTCAATCGTCGCCAGCATTTCGTCTCTTCCTGATTTGATGAATCAGCAGGTGTTGAGGAAAACATATTCTGTTTTTTTGTCGTAGGGATCTGAAATGTATTGAATATTATAATTTGGATTATTTGTTCCCAATAAAAAAATATTTCCCATGAGATACTGTGTATCTACGAGATTTTTGGTGCAGCCGAGATTGAGGAATGAGAAATTGAATGCTTGTTTCATGCCTCCATGAGTATGAAAATCGTTTTGAAATTCAATTAGACGTTTTGATAATTAGATTCCGGCTCCAACACTTTATGCCGGAATGGCTTCGGAAGTTCTAGTAATATCCAGGCCTTCTGAGTATTCAAACTTACCGAGTTTGGCTCAGATTTTATCTTTTTTACAATATTCTTTGTAATCTTTTACTCTTTGCACTCTGGCTTCGATGGCATCTTTGCTAACGATTCATGGTCATCCCACGCATCCACCATTACACATGAGGATATCTAGGAATCTGATATTTGAATTCTCTTTGAATTTGTGGAATCATTCATCTACGTTCGCTGGTCCATCGACTGCCAAAAGCTGATCTTTGGTCGCGATTCCTTTGAGATGCATTGTTTCTGCAACTCAGCCTCCGAGCGGATAGATTTTGGTATAATCATTATATACTTTATCGAAATCCCAATCTCCTGCTTCGGTGACATCGATTTCAAAATGTTGTTTGTGCGGAATATTATTCTCCTTGTTGTAATCGAAAATCGCTTGCAATTCTTGGAAGGTGATAGCATAATCTATGCCGTACAATTTCGCTTCCATTTTTTTCGCTACGCATGGTCCGATGAATAGTGTCTTGTATCCTGGTTCGTATTCTTTCTTTATATATCTATGCATCACTACCATAGGTGAAGCTACGTTGATCAATTTATCTTTGAGCTCGGGATATTTCGCTTGTATCATCGTGACGATGGTAGGACAGTTGGCGCAGATATATTGTTTATCTGGATTCTCTTTGAGTATCTTTTCGTATTCCATATTGATGAGCTTGGCCGCATAGGTGAGTTCCACAACTTTATCAATTCACAATTGTCTGAGTTGCAAAATGATTTCGGGGAATTTGAAATCAACAGGAAAACTTGGAGCGAGCAATGCTACTACTTTCTCCGTATCAAGCGCCTTGCAAATATTCTCAAGTTCTGGAGTTAATCACATAACTTTAAATTTTAAATTCTAAATTTTAGATTACGTAAAATTATACTCGGAATTGAAATTTTTGCAAATATTGCCTATATTATCTATGGGTTTAATAATTTTTTAAGCAGAGGATTGATGGTTTCTCTAGTGGTCGGTCCAAGAAATCCTGCTCAGGCGTCGTTTTCATCGGCCACGATATCGTTATCCAATTGGAACTGGAACAGCGCATCTAATGTGGCTTGACTATTTATTCCACTGATAGCCCCTGTGTAATATCTTTTCGCTTTGAGGAAATATTGGAGATATTTAACTCCGACATTTGATTGTCCCGCTGTATATCATACTGTAAATTGATAATTTTTGTTAATACTTCTTATAAAATTTTGCTCTGCCGTAGTAAATAATGATGTCGTCGCACTGGTGTTTGGAACAAAAATGCTTGTTCATCGAAGTGATGTGAAATTGAGATATACACTTTTGATTATGTTTTTATCTGTTCTCATCATCATCAGCATTACATAGCCCCTGAGCTCCCGATTGAATGGCCAATCTATTTGTGTCATGATGTTGTTTTCTTTGAGCGCTTGAAGATGCTTTAAATATCGATTCTGTCCTCCGTTATATTTATTTCATCGTAATGCTCTGGAAAGCGTTGTCCCAAAGATTGCCCTGGTCACTTGATTATTCGGATTGAACTTGTTGGCTGGCGAACCATCAGTATTGAGTCCCATGAGTCCGAGTTGGCACGACATGATTGCATATTTTTTAAATTCTGCTGTTTGATTTTGCATATCAGAGAATATACATTTTCTGTTAGTATCTGGAGTTTTCCCCAATACCCTCATTGCATATTCTGACATCATCTTTGACAGGTGTGATCTAATCAAAACTCCTGTCATATTTGCTCATCTGATATCAGCGACAGTTGTTATTTTTGCATTGTACGCATAAAAATAGGCGTCCGTAAGCTCCTTGTTGAACGGCGATGAGAAAAGCACCCATTTTCCTG
>PFWQ01000045.1 GCA_002791215.1 candidate division SR1 bacterium CG_4_9_14_3_um_filter_40_9 | reverse complement strand
ATATTTTATATATTTCACCAGTAGCTATGCCACTGCCATCCTTTGTCAACATCTTTCATGTTCAATCATATATACATGATGGTTCATTGTAAATGAGGATATATTCGCATCAAGTATCGGTACTTGCCATATCAATTTCCGGATAAAGATGATACTTTGTTTTAGTATCGAAATCCCAGGATTTATAAGGTGCTGAATGTATACAGGCTGTTCATGTGAAGAGATTAGTTTTTACGAAATCTATGAATTGATAGAGATCGCCATCGTCTCTAAATGTTTTCTGTGCAAATTCAGGCTTAACTCGATTTTGATAATCCGTTTTCCGATAGGAATACAATTCACCGTACATCCTGATTCAGTATAATACCCGCAAAGAACATAATAAAACCAATGTCCGGTTTGTAAATTTCTTACTTTTCCATCAGAATTTAAATAACAAAATAGCACATATTATTGCGAATATTCGATAGAAAATGTCATTCGCGGATTTACCGAACATTTTTGGTCCATAAAGAAAATTTATTGTATATGGTTTATAGGCATCAAAGACCCAGAAATCCTTCCATCACTGATCAAACTTTTGGAAAAGACTCAAAAATCTCAAATCTGCTTTCACCTCACTTCCCTTCACATTCCCCTGCACTATCAAAAGCACTTGTGCTTCCTTGGGGATCTGACTTATAAATTGAACATCAGAAAAGCTGAATCTCTGATCCATAGCTCATTGTCATCCGATATTCATCATCGGTCCAGGAGCCACTTGCTGGCCTACGAGAAATCAAAAACCCATAGTACCCTGACCTTCTACGGCTCCCTGAATTCTAAGATAATCATTACTACCCAATGTTCATAGCAACACGATACACTGACTTTCACAAGAAAAATTCATTGAATTGTTGTATCATTCTTGATATGTTGAGAATCCCTGCTGTTGGAAAGCCGAAACATTGAGATGAACGAAGGCTGCAGCACATAGGAGGATTCAGATTCAGATTTTTTTCTGTTTGAGCATGGACGATAATTGGGGATAAAACGCTTCTCCTATACCAATTTCACCGCCAAAATCTAGCGATTTTTGTCTTTTTATGCCAGTATTTGTACAAGGCTTGCCTTTTCTCTGCATTGTATGTACAGACGAGAATGGAAACTTTGGGCATGGAAGAAGGGGAAGTAAATTTACTTTTCCTATACTTATTTCAGCGTAAAAATCTAGTTCTTTTGGAGCAATTTCCCTCTTAAATCCTTATATATTTCCACAAAATGATCTGCGAATTGATTGGCAGTTACAGAGTCCTCTACCAGATCTACAATGTCTTCATAGATTCCCTTTGTATCTATCTTGGCTATTCTTTTATCGAGTAAGGCAAAGACTTCTTGTATCGTTTTTACAGATATTCAGAGTTCTTTTTTTAGAAAATACTGGATGACATCAAAATTTGGTAATACTCATTGCTGGAGATATCGTATGAGATCAAAAAAATCCCTTCATTTAAATGAAAATTTATCATGATATAATTTATCTCATCTATCAAACACGGCTCTTAATTTGTTTGCGAACAATGTCGGTAAATCATAATGTCTGATAAGAAAGAAATATCCATCCTTGGTGTATGGACTTACCTGTGTCTGAGCGCCCACCCCATCTACAGACTGAATGTCGCATTTGATATACAAAACATCTGATTCTGATTTACTTGTCACGAGACCTAATTCATGCAGCATGGGTAACTTGATAAGCAATGTTTTCCCTTCCGATTTGATACTAAAGCCGGCATCCTTCCCTGTATTTTTTTTGAAATATGAGGTAATTTCTTTGGCAAAGATATCCATATCAAATGATATGTCTGGAAAAACATCCAGATCTATATCTTCTGATAACCTGGGTAGTTGATATAACATCCTCAAGCATGTTCATCCATTAAATGTCAGTTGCGGATATAAAGAATGTTTGTAGATAAATTCCAAAGCTTTTTTTATAAAAAATTCCTTCGCAAGCTTCTGTTGGTACTGGAAACTATATTTTTTCCATGTGAGCAATATTTCTTTTAACTGTTCTATCCGCATATCTCTTTGAGTAAAAGGTAAAGTGATATCATTTTTTTTGACTTGGATTGTTTGCAATACTTTCAAAATTCAGGGACATCCTTATTGGACAACCTTTCTATATTCAATCTCAATGATTCAAATATTTTTTTATCCACTATTTGTATTCTTTCTTTGTAGTACCAAAAATAGTCAAATAATGCTTTGGCTGGCGAAGCAAAAGCGATTGTATACGCTCATATTTTCTTTCTTATATATCATTGGAAAAGCTCAGCTTTTATGTTTCTATATCTAAATGTTCCTATAGTATTTTCATATAATGCTGTTTTGCTAGTGGTGACAGAAAAAAATCATGAAGCTGACTCAGAGAATATACCATAATAATCCAATGCTGTCGGTCATGAAATATATGATGGCTGATAGAGCTGATTTGCTAGAAAATAATAATATCAAGCATCCTGTTTATATTTCAAAAAATCATTACTGACATAAAATCATCTTTTGAGAGGAGTAATTTTTCATTTTTTTATCAATTCCTGGGCAATTCTTCGTCATGGCATATTGTATTCACCCCCAATGCTGTTTTTTATCTCCTGTAAGGTAAGAATTGGTAATTCTTCTATATTATTGATTTTCATGTGTTTCCGATACATACATAAAACATGTTGGTTTCGGAAACAAATATATATATGTTTTTTATGATTACAAGAGTATTTTTTGTTTCTGTAAGTAATACAAAATATGTTAGTTTCGGGAATGAATATCGTACTTTTTCATCTTATATCCGCACCCTCAGTATGGACCCAGATTCTTTTCTGATTGAAATAGCTGTATTCTCGAGTCGTTGAATGATTGTATCTGCTTTACCGTATCGTCCGTGGAATAATTATCCAAAATCAGCAGTTCAAAATCAGTAAAGGTCTGATTGAGACAGCTTTGGAGGGTGGCATGGATATATTTCTCTGCATTGTATGTGCAGACGAGAATGGAAACTTTGGAGTCATTATCATATTATTAATCAAAATCAAGACTTGAGAGATTTTTGATATTTGTTCACAAGTTTTCACTTGTTTTTTACCATCTCACCATATTCAAGTAAATCTTTCATAAAGGCAGAGGTATTGGAATATCTTTTACCGTATTTTTGCGAATGGCTCACATCATCTTGTATTTTTTGTATTTTTATATGCAATTCGTCAAGATTTTTGAAAATCATAAGATGAGGCAAGAATAAAATGGTTTTTTAATGATAATTATTTACTATTCAATCTTTTTTCTACCAATTCATGGAAAAAATCATGCATTTCTTCAACTCATATCTTTTCACCTATGAAATTAATGTCATAATTTTCTATATCTTTCACCAGTAATAGCTGTTTCAGAAATAATTTTTCAGAGAATTCTCATTTGAACTTTTTTTGAGATGACGTAATTAACTCTTCTAAAGACAAGATTCATTGTCTGAGGATGACATAGAGATCGATATAGTCTTTCATTTCTTCTCTCCTTCAGATAGTTGATGCTTTGGACATAGCAATATCTTTTATATCCCGGATCTTTAATTTTTTATGGAATTTGAAAGGGAAATGTTCTTTCCGCCGATATGAAAAAAGCGTTATTTTTACTCCATCAGCAAACATATCTATCTGCTCATTTGAACTATATACTATTTCAAATTTTGAGCTGAGCTTTTTAAATATTTGGATGTCTTTGAATGTTACCAATCTATTTGCTACGAAATCAAGATCTATAGATTTTCTATGACCAATCTGTAATGATAGCCCCGTTCATCACACCAAAGGGAATGGGCATCAGATTTCTGCTAATTTATCGAAAATGATTCTAGTCTTTGGCTCCAGAGCCTCAAATTTAAGCATTTTGATAAAGGAGATCTAAAAGTTTTTTTTCTCAGATATCTATTTCTTTCCCTCTTCTTTGGAGAAAAGATTGTATATCGGCTATTGGGTAAACTTTTTTTAAATTTTTGAAATCCTTCATATCTCCGTATCTTATAACTCTAAAAATTACGGAAAATTTGTTCTTTTGATAATCTGGATTCTTTATATCCCGAAATATTTTTTTATTGAAAAGTAATTCCATTTATAATGAGAAGTGCTAAAACAATGTAATTCTAGATATTCTCGTATCAAAATCTAGCTCTTTTTTGCCTTTTTGTCCTCTCTTTCCCCTGTATGAAACTCTTTGTCCTAACTTTGTCTCTGCGCTTCTTAACCAGTGAAATCTCCTATTCGCGACCTCCGGTCGTCTAAAGCTAGACACCAAAACTAATCTTTCTTTCCATAATCGCTTGACTTCTTGGTATGAATTACTATATCTTACTTGGATATGCGATTATAAAAGTTTTACTTTGTTCGTATTTCATGGACTTCACCGCCCATCATCTCAAGGAATTATCACTATTCTGTATCTCTATCGCTTTTAGCGTAAAATTTTTTTCATCTCATGATATTTGCCACCCAAAGTCGGCTTCACTAGCCGATTTTTTTAATAAAAAACCTTAATAAGAATTTTTCCTACTTTTGTCCATTTTTTTCCTAGATTGAATAGTTATATGTTCTCTCGGTAAAAACACAAAACAAACAAAAAAATAGCATGCTATATTTTACCTTGCTATTTTTTAATATAGTCAGCTACGCGAATAATTCCGAAATGAAATGAGGAAGTATCGATGTGGTGACTATATAATCTTTCAAGATTTATTTACCTTAATCTAAAGATTATATGAACTCTAAGACCCTGAAAAGTCAGCACAAGGCAGTCTACGAACAATTCTTCCAGGAGAATCAGATTGTTGTGTCTGCCCCATTTCTTATGACATGGTCTGGGGATCTTTCCAAGTTTTATAGCTGAATCACCATCAAGCAGAAAATTCCTCTGCGCTTATATATGGGTATAAATATCAATAAATCTCAAACCATCAGCTTCAACAACATTACCTATTTCGACAAAGTGAGTGATACATTCGCAAAATCTGATATCTTGGAATATGTCCCGCATTTCCACAATGTGCAAAAACATATCAGCACCGAACGGAAGCACCTTATCACTCTTCATGGATGAATCGAAATCAATATTCTCTCCGAACTTCCAAGAGGCATTGGACTAGGATTTGAATCTATCGTATCATTTCTCCTCGCTACCACCCTCTACAGACTTGCATGACACATAGATAATTACAGCGTGGAACAGGTCAATGCTATGCCGATAGAAGATGCCATGAAAAAATCTGATCCTGAAACCTCCAAATGGCTCGCCGAAGGCATTGTATTTGATAAACTAACTTTCTGAACCATCATATCCTCTATCAAAAGATCTTCTTTTTTTAGCGGCTACTACCCTACTATCACTATTGCCAAGGATTACGACAATGTGGATGAAAGCGTTCAATTCTCGTTGCACAAATCATACACTTTCAGATTCAATGAACTTTTTGAAGGACTCAAACCCGTCCCTTTTCTTCCTATGGATTATGGGGTCATCTATTCCGGAAAACCGATGTTGCTCGAACAGGTTATCGCAAGAGACAAGACAGACTCCTTGTATTTGAATACGATAAAGCCTGAGCTCAAGCACGTTTTTTCTCCTTACTTCAGCGATCTGTCTAACGAAGAAATACCGAAATTCTATAAACAATTCATCGATACAGAAAATAGTAAGACTGAAAAAACTCTGTACGGGTGACTCATGTGACTCATCAGCATCAAAATATTATACGCTATGCACAAGCTCTATGGCAATGATTACAATGAAGAATATGTGAAATTTTTTATAAACGTCCTCAAAAAATACAGACGGTGAGATTATATCACCAAAGAAAGTTCTTCAAGTTTTCTTGATGTCATCAAAACGCTGACAGAACATTTTCTCAGCTCCAACAGTATATTGTCGTTGTTCCCCAATGATACGTCGATTATGGGTGGAACTATAGGTTTCGCCTTGCCTTTGGAATGATACAGGAAATACATCGTGGATTCTGTGGAAGAGACCAAAAAGAATTTTCCTGGCGTAGATATGATTTACTGTAGTCGGCTTGATGGTATGGAACATGAAGGACTTAAATTTGAACAGGATGTAGAAAAATGAATTTTTTCGGAGTTTATCGGCGAAGAAAAACATACATTCAGAAATACAGACTGATTACATATCCTGTGAGATTACAATGAGCTTATGGCTATCAAGGGGCAAGATATCCTTCTTGATTGCACCAATAATAAGCTCTATGTGAACGACAAGAAGGTGACTTCGGAAGAACTTCATTCACAGACCACCACCATAGATGTTCTGCAGATGCTGATGAAGCATATCGGCAAAGATGTGCATAATAAACAGCTACCGGCATCCAGTTATTCCAAAAATAAGAATACGATGCTGAGCAAAATCGTCATCCCTTTTATCAAACTCACGAAGAAAGAATTGAAAAAGGATTTCCCGCTCATCTGCAAATGAATGCTCTATGATTTTTATATGAGACTCGGCAAGACCGACATCAAAATCGGCATCATCGAAAAA
>PFWQ01000007.1 GCA_002791215.1 candidate division SR1 bacterium CG_4_9_14_3_um_filter_40_9 | reverse complement strand
GGAGAAAGATATCGAAGATATCAAGCTGGTTTTGCACGACATCGACCGAAAAGAAATAGAAAAAATATATGATGAAGTTCAAGAGTTGCAAGCGAAGGAAAAATCTATCGATATGCATATTACGAATCTCGAAGGAGAGACGAAAAAACTTGAGGAGTACAAAGAAGAAAGTACAAAGTATAAAATGCAGATTGAAAATATCGAAAAATCCATAAAAGAAGTTGAAAGTACAAAGTTGAAAGTAGAAAGAGGAAAAGCAGACATAGAAAAACAGCTACAAGGCATCGATTATGCGTGAATTTTGGAATTGGAGAAATTGAATACGAAGATGAAGGAAAGTTATCGCGATATCGATTCGCTCGTGCATGAATTCAAAGACGTGCAGATCCAAGTGAAGCAATTACAGCAGGAAGAAGAAGTCGTGAATAATCTTTACAACATCTTTTCGAAAGAATTATTACTCCTCGTTTTGCAAGACCATTTGCCGGTTTTGAGCGACATCATCAATAGTTATCTCGCACAGGTCGTCGAATATCAGATTTCTTTTTCTTTGCACAAAAGCACTACCGATAAGTTGGAATTATTGGCGCAGATTTTTGATGACAAGTGAGAAAGAGATGTGAAATCACTGAGCGGCGGTCAGAGAGTCATCTTGAAAATCGTCTGGATGTTCGCTATCTCCAGCTATATCCACTCCCCTGTTTTGTTTATTGATGAGACCATAAATAATCTCGACGCCGACACGGTGGCGAAAGTCTCCGACATGTTGGAGGATTTTGTGAAGTCCAAGTCTATGAAATTATATGCAGTCACGCACAATCAACAAATCCAAGATATGAAATTTTGGGATAAAGTTATAGAAATTTAATTATATATCCTCATTTGCAATCAGAGTCTTTTTTTTTATATTTCATTCTCCATTTTATTTAGGTATCTGCTTATGAAATTTATAGCGAAACATAGAAATCTGATCATATTCATTCTTCTCACCCTCCTCTGGAGCGTATTTATGGGAATGATGAAATTTTACCTCCGGTCCTACCTCAAGGAAGTCAGGACTTTGCAGGAAATCGCCTGATACGCAAGCTTGGGATGAACCCTCGCGTATCTCGTAGGCGGAGCTTTTGCGTATGCATTTACCAAGAAAAAAATCATCATCTGGTCTGCTTTCATCTGTATTATCTGCCTTATTGTATGATCCCGACTTCACTACACGCCGTTTTTGCTCTTCGCTTTTTTGTTGAGCATCATAGGATTTATGTATTCACTTCGATTGACAGTCAAATCGATCATTCTGTCCACAGAGATTGTGACATCATGACTCAGCGAAACCCTGGTGAACGGTCTGACTAATATCTCTATTTTGATATGATTTTTGTGATGAAGCTATCTATGATTTATAGCCTATGCCAAACAAGGCACCTGGTGATTTATGCGAATCTTATGTCTTTTGTTGGTGTGTGTGCTCTTGAGCCTGTTTTTTACTTATGATAAATTGTTCACTGGAAAGCCATTTATGCCGACACTGAAGAAAAGTATGCCGAATATCCTTGAGGTGACAGAGAGATATTTCCGGTTTTTGGTGCCTATAGGCATATTATGGGCCGTGTGAATGGCAATGTGACAAAAGATGCTACAAATCTGAATAGATGATTTCAATAAAATGCCTGTATCTTCTATGCTTATCATTGTGGTGTTCTTTACATGAGGCATTGCAGGAAATCTGATTTCAGCATTTATCAAGACCAATAAAAAGCTTATCACTTTGATCTTTATCATCATAGCTGGCCGAAGCGTCATTTTGTTCCCTCATTTCCTCCATATGCATGATAATTACATGTTTCTCAATATGTATAGTTTCGCCATTGGCGTATTTTGCGGGATAGCTATAAATATCCTGGAGGGAAGATATTTCTATCGTATAGGAGATGACCACAAAAAGGAATATGGTGCTGCTGCCTATGGGCTTATTTGCAGTATACTCATGTTTTTTATCATGATAATCTCAGACCTACTGACCACAGGATTTGGTGATAAATTTGCCTATTTCTTCTGCGGAATCGTCATTCTGATCAATATCTTCTTTATGAAAGAACTTGATAAAACAGAACATAAGAACTTAGAACTTAGATCTTAGAGCTTAGATATCTCTAGCAAATTTCAACTATTTTTAACAATTTTCAACTATTTTTAACAATTTTCTTGTCTTTTGTCAACTCCTATTGCCCCGACACGTCGGGATAATTTGGTAATTCATGGTTTCGCGACTATAATTGTAATGAATAAACGACTAAGCGCTTAAACGCCTAAACGTTTCAAACTATTGCATTTATCGCATAACATATGATCATGAAAGTCAAGAAAATTATTTCGCTATGAATTGTACTAGGTATTTTGTACTTGGTACTAGGCACTACATCCGCACAATTTTCTCAAACCGAAGACGTGACGCTCAGCGATTTTGATGTAAAGACCGCTACGCAGAATATGCAGGACCTGCAGTCAAGTGTAGATGATATCACACAAGAACTCTACAATATGGATGCCAAAGAAAAAACTGATGCGGGAATCTCCGATAAATATAGGGAGACAAGAAATGAAGTTGTGAATGTCATCAACAATATCAACAAAACTACCGAAAATGTCGGTTCTATGCTCAAAAAAATCGCTATATATAAGATACAAATCGCTTCAGCAGGCGAAGAGCTTAAAGCAGCTAGAGAATGAATGGTCTCTACCAAAGATTATCTCGCTGATTTCGCAAATTTCATCTACAAGCTCAATAACAAGCTCTATACGGACAATGGAAGCATTATCGATGATATCAAGCTCATCGTAAATTCTGATAATATCCCTCGTACGCTTGCAAATGATTATATGGTCCAATCCATGATCCTACAGCTCAATGATCTCATGGGGAATTTTACAGCGAATGAAGAGAAGCAGATAGAGATCATCAAGAAATTAAGCAGATTAAAAGCGGAAGCAGGCACTCAGATAAAGGACTTTGAAGTAGAACTCGAAAAACTCCAGCAGAAGAAAAACTATCTGATCCAATTCCTATCGCTTTACAAAAACGATAAGATACAAAGACAGATTGCTATCACGAATCTCTTTGAAAGCACGAAAGGAGTGTACGACAAGATGGCGTCGTTGGTGAAAGATATCTCCAAATGAGTCTACACATCAGAATTCAACATGGACAAAAAGATAGTCGATCTCAATAAGATCGAAAAAGATACTGAAGCTTATGCGCTTGCATGGCCTCTCTATCCTATCACAGAGATACAGACGTACTTCGGCGATGAACTTTATCAAAAACAATATGGCGTGCCTCATATAGGCATCCAGATCAAAGCGATCCAATGATCACCGGTCTATTCAGCTCGCGATGGAATCGTCTATTTCGTAGCTGACAATGATCAGATCGGAATCAACCGAGTAATGATCGCACATGCCAATGGATACATTACAGCATATCAATACATGAACAAGATATTCGTCAAACCAGGCGATATCGTAAGAAGAGGTCAGCTTATCGGTAATAGCGGCGGAGAGCCAGGAACCAGATGAGCAGGATTCGTATCCAAATGACCGAATCTCACTTTCATCACTTTCAAAGACGGTATTGCTGTAGATCCGTTCACCTTCTTGGATGCTAGTATCGTGAAAGAGAAGACTGCTTTACCTGATGGCTATCAGATCAAATATCTCAGAGATAAATATGCCAGACCTATCGATATCACTGACTTGGAAATCATGACCTGACCTACTCTGGCTCTAAGAGAGGATCAATTCCTCACTAGATACGGTGTAGGTATTTATAGAGAAGCCGCTTTCCGGGAAGACGCAGCAAGTAATACAAGTATCGATAAGGATGTCATGATATGCATCGCTTTTGCAGAGAGTACCTTGGGTAGATATCTTGCTACATCAAACAACATCGGTAACGTAGGAAATGATGATAGCGGGAATAGGATACCGTTCTATTCAGCTCTTGCAGGAGCAAGATCCATTGCGCTGACATTGAATAATGATTTCTTGTGAGATTATCACACGATCAAACAACTATCAAGATATGGGAATAAGGACGGAAAGATTTACGCATCTAGTCCTATCAATCGGCAGACGAACGTATTGAAATGTCTTTCACAGATCAAAGGATATTACATCCCGGAAGACTTCCCATTCAGGACAGGCTTGAATCCAAATAAGGTGAAAGTCGACCTCGCAAGCGGTACCGAAACAATAAAAAACAGTCCGTAAGGTCTGTAAGGTCGAAAGTCTGACCACCGCCGTTGCGGGGCATGCTTTATGGACCTTTGACTTTATGACCTTCGACTAATTATAGTGGTCAGTTTTTTTGAAATTATTCAATCTCACAATCCACTTCCGCAGGAATGAAAGCTGATTTAGTCTTTGCGTCGAAGAGAATAGTTATTTCTGATTTCAGCTGATGCTCATCATGGAATGATTTTTTGGAATTTTTCGCTTCGATGATATACGGAAAATCCTCTCCTTGAGGAATCGCTATGGAAATTACGAGGTCCTTGGTATTTTTCAAAAGCGCGAATTTTACGCTATGGGCCGACACGATTCATGTCGTGAGCTTTCCATGAGTGAAAGCATAGAGACGTTCGTTATGTTTCTTGAGCACATAATGGAATCCGCCGAAGACGACTCCCAGACACACGGCGATTCACAGGGCGATTTTGAATAAGATGATATCTCTGTCATATGGCGGATAAAAACAGGAGAGACTGATCATAAATGCCATGACAAAAAATGTCACGCCATAGAATACATATCCACGCAATCATTTCCAAAAATCTATCTTCTCTTTGAAGGCAAGCGGATCTCTAGGTAGATGATGTGGGATTTTTATGGTCATAAGATTTGTAAAGTTGTAAAGTTTTTCTTTTTTTTACCCCACCTGACCTCCCCTTCGAGTGGAGGAACAAACCTCTACCCTGAAAGGGAACCCTTCTCCTTATCAGGAGACAAAATTAATTTTCCATTTTCTCTCCTGATAAGGAGGGTGGACGACCCCGACGGTTCGGGGGAGGTCGGGAGGTTTGAAGTCCCCCTTGCAGGGGGATTTAGGAGGTCTTTGTAATTTCATATCCATCTTTCGTATCTTTTATCTGAAATCACTTTTTGATAATTTTATCTCTCAGCTCATCCGACAATGCGTAATCTTTATCTTTCTTGGCTTGTGTGCGTTTTTCGGCTAATTTCCTAATCTCCTCTGGAACCTCTTCAGATTTCTTTTCTTTTTCTGAGCCGATCCGATCGAAGAGTCAGATTTTGAGAAGATTTTTTTCCAATCGATGCAAGGCGACGAACAATTCTTTCATCTCCACCTCCTCTACTTGATCTGAGGAATTGAGCGTCTGATTGAGGATTGCGAGCACTTGCGGAGTATTCAAGTCATCCATCAAAGCATTCATCATCTCTTCCAAAGCATCGCCGACATATTTTGAGGTGAGCGTATTTTTGAATGTTTCATATGACATCGGATAATCAAAATCTATGATCACTTTCGCATGCACGTCGCCCCGAATTTTCTGGATAGTTCAATCATTCAAAAAAACTGCATTTCATTGGTTTTTTTGTTGATTGAAACTAAATAATTTCTGCATCTTCTTGATGAGATTATTTCTGGAATTTTGGGCGGTCTCCAATAATTCTTCGTTGAAATCCAAAAAGTTGCGATAGTGAGCTGTAAGACAGAGATATCTGAAATCCAAGGGATGAAAGCCTTTTTCTACGAGCGCATCAACGGTCACCAAGCCGCCTTCGGATTTGGATTGTTTCTTGCCGCCTAAATTTAAAAATTGATTATGTAATCGATATTTCACTCGCGGATGCGTGCCGAGCGCACATTCTGATTGTGCAATTTCATTGACGTGATGCACGGAAATATGATCCACACCTCCGGTGTGAAGGTCGAATTGATCTCACAAATATCTGGAAGACATCGCGCTACATTCTATATGCCGTCCCGGAAATCCCTTTCCTCGTGGCGAGTCTCGCTCCATCTGTCTGTGCCCGTCGACAGGAGAGAATTTCCGCAGACCAAAGTCAGTCTTGCTTTTTTTGTTCTCATTTTCTATTCTCGCTCATTCTTTCAATCATTGAATGTCTAATCTTGCAAGGTAGCCGTAGTCTTTGATTTTGCCGGTATCCATATAGACGCCGTCGCCTGGGATGATGTAGGTATATCATTTTTCTTCGAGTTGTTGAATCATCGCAATCTGTTCCTTGATGTGATTCGTCGCTCTGCAAATAATCTGATACTCATCGATATTGAGCATCTGGAGGTATCTTTTGAAACTCGCGATATATTTGTCCGCCAATTGTCGGACGGTCATCTTTTCTCTTTTCGCTCATTTTTCCATCTTGTCTTCGCCCTCATCTTCATCAGAAGTGAGATGCCCGACATCGGTCATGTTCATAACGGATTTGAGCGGATATCACATAATCTTCTCAAGCGTATTTCTGAGAATGTCCCGACAAATGTAGGCTCTCATGTTTCAAATATGCGGATCCCGATAGACCGTAGGACCACAGGAATATAATCAAACGGAATCTTTTTTTGGTCAGTGATACTTGGGATCTTCCATCAATGGGATGAATTCTTCCTTACTGCGACTGAGCGTGTTGTAGAGGTGTAATTTCATAATGATTGGTGTGAAAAATAAAGCATATTA
>PFWQ01000057.1:2205-11485 GCA_002791215.1 candidate division SR1 bacterium CG_4_9_14_3_um_filter_40_9 | reverse complement strand
TAGAAATCCAAAATATAGTGAATTACACATAAATTTAGGAACACAGTGACGACAATTTTGTTGTAATGAACTATATAGTAACAATATATAACTTCCTAAATCCTATTTTAATTTACTATAAAATCATTTATGGGTTTTTATCTAAGGAATCTGTGTCACATTTTATCTTTTTTTAGAATACAATGTCGGACTAGTCCTTCAGATTTGGTTGGTACCTTCCTATTGTGTTGAGAATATTCTTTGAGATAATCTTTATAATGGTAGTGCATAGCAAATATGTTTATCTAAATCTCCCACCCTGCGGGTCCCCCCTCTTTACATAAAGAGGGAACTCAAGGGAACAGATTTCGGCCTCTTTCTTTCAGCCTTTGCTAAAGATGGGGCAAGTATCGGGGTGGGTTTGATATTTGTTAATCTCTACTGATTTTCATTTTTAAAGTCAAAGAAAATTGTAGGACAAAAATAATGTGATCCCCACATAAAAAGTAAAAATATCAATAGCATATATGTTAAAACACAGGCAATAATTGGAATAATATACCATGAGAACTTGCATAATGTGGAAATTTTGTTAAAAATCAATCGTCTTAAGTATTTTTTATTTTTTATATTTTATATTTTCATCATGGTAAAACAAATGGTAAAAAAATGAAAATGGCTCACAAGCTCATGGTGCTTGTCGGCTCAGTGATCGTTGTAGCGGTGGTTATAGTTTTAATTCAGCTCAGAACTTCAGCTCAGCTTGCAGACGGCGGTGATGGATTGTTGCAATGTGATACTAATGTGTGCCAATCTGCCGTTAACTGTGAAGGGCCCGGACCATGCACAACTTCTCCTGTTTGCAGTCAAGCCGAATGTAAAGATTGTACACGATGTCAGTGATGAGGCGGCGTAGCAGCTGGACAGAATAAAAGCTGTGCAGGTATCCTCGGATATTTGAGATTTGATCGGAGACTCAGATTACAACCAGAACATCAACTCAAACTTGATAATTTGGTCAAAGACACCTTGAAAAATACTCAGCAAAAAGTAAATGAAGTGATGAACGATACCTTATTGGTGGCTGATATGGAGAATGTTTTCCAAGCTCAGAGAGAGACAGATCTTGCTAAAGTGCAAAATGAATTAGATGCAGTGACAGTAAATGGAGTTATAGATCCAACCATGGGAAGACAGATTTTATCAAAAGAATATATGGCAGCCGTATATATCCCGTTTGAGACGTCTCGGCAGATATTAATTAATACTCGCAAAGCCATTCCTCTTGATCTCAGCTTGTGTGATCATTGATGAGGCGGCGGCGGAAAATGTGATAGTATAGATCGATGTGAAATTCCGATATGCAAGGTTCCACCATGTGATGTCCCTTCTGATGGAATATGTAGTTGTGATCCAAACGGAAATTTCTGTCCAAATGATCCAGACTGTCAGTGATGATGAGGTGGTGGAGCTGGTTATTGCGATTGGGAAAGAGATGGTTGTGATGGATCAGAATTTCACCTAGAGTGCTATGCATTATGGACAGAACAAGAATGCTGTTCGCATTATGGATTGACATGGTGCACTCAATGATGAGGTAGCGGCGGCGGATGTAAGGATAACGGTATTTGTGAAAAAAGCTGCCCAAATGATAGAGATTGTGGATTTTCTCGAGACCCACCTGGAAAAATCGCCAACTTAGAAAATACGTTGATCAGATCAGAATTTACAAAATATTTTGATGAGCATGTGACTGCAGCAGTTGAGCCGGTACTTGAAATCCAGTCAGCTAACGTTACTGCTACGGAAACGGTAACTATCGAAAATGCTATCACTACTACAGAGCAGCAAGTCAATAATGCAGTAGATGATACTTATACAGCTGGTCAGATAGTGGGAGCGATAATTACTCCCGCAGCAGAAGCAGTGATACAAGTAATGAGCGCTATGACAGATTCAGCTGCTCAGGACACAGTTATCGAGGCAGTTGCCCAAAATGCTGGTCTTCAGGTAGCAGCAAAAGTCAAAAATGCAAATGCCAATGCTACACCAGCTGAGGTTCTAGCGGCTGTCGAAGCAGCGGAAAACGCAGTTAAAGCGGCAGGTAATTCTGCAAAGACAAAATAATTTCGACCTTGCCCTGCTATAAGGTGTAGCAGGGTCGGTCGAATGATAATAATTTCAACAAAAAAATGCTCTTCGGTTTGTTGCCGGAGGGTATTTTTTTTTATTTGATTTCGACCACTGATGCACTATACTGTCATCAATATATTCGTAAATGTGTCATTTATCACTCATCAAGGGAAAATGACTAGTAAAATCAAAGTAAGCTACGAAGATTTGCAGAAGAGATGCATCACGCTCGCTGATCAGATCGTCCATAGCGGGTTCAAGCCTGATATCGTCGTTTCTATCACAAGAGGCGGACTGCTTTCTGCCTATTTTCTTGCTGATCTCATCGGGGTAAAAAGCATCGAGATGGTCAATATCGAGAGTAAGCAGTGATGAAGGGAGATTCAGGACATGACCAAAATCATCAAGGATTTTTCACAGTTCAAAGTATTGATTGTCGATGATCTCATCGATAGTTGAAATACCATCACTTACATTTTCTCCAACTACAAATTCGATCGCCCAAATACCAAGATAGCTGTGATTTATCTCAAAGAGTGAGCAAAGATCCAGGCTGACTTTTTTGTGGAAAAGATTACGGATGAATGGATTATTTTCCCTTACCACAGGTAGTCGTTAGCTCTTAGCCGATAGTCTTTAGAAATAATTTTGTCCTCCTTGTCTACCCTTTTAAAGGGAAGGGGTACCTTTAGGGAAGGGATTTTAAGGAGGGGAGCCACGCATGGTGGAGGATTTTTTCTTATTTGAAATCAGCTAGGAAATTCCTATCATACCTTATGAAATTTAGATAATGAGAAATTTAGGAACTTAGAAATTACGTTAGTGGAATAGTTAATGTAGTTTCTAAGTCTCTACAATTTCTCCTTCAAATTTCTCAATTATTCACTTTATTTTTTCACATTCAATTTTCATGACCAAAAAAAAGGAGTTTAAACTCCACCAAAAATCCTTCGATCGAGAAGGTAAGCAATTATCGTTTGAAACAGGGAAATTAGCGGTGCAAGCTGATAGTTCCATCACCGTTAAATTCTGTGAAGACGTGCTTTTGATTTCCACCGTGATGGAAGTGAACAACCCAAAAACAGAGGCAGATTTTCTTCCTTTGACGCTAGATTTTAGAGACAGTTATTCTGCTGCATGAAGAATCGGCGGAGCAGTCTACAGAAGAAGAGAAGGCAGACCTACTGATACGGTCATCTTGTATGGGAGACTCGCAGACAGAGCACTCAGACCTATGTTTCCAAAAGGCATGATCAATGACGTTGTCGTCTCCGTAACACCTTTAGCATTAGACCATGAACATCCACTTGGCGTGATGACCATCATCGGAGCATCAGTTTCTATCATAGCTGCTGGTTTGCCATTTGAGGGGCCAGTAGGTGCCGCACAGATTGCGTATCTAGATGGTAAATACATCGTCAATCCGACCAATGCAGAACTTGCAAAAGCTGAACTCAATCTGCTTGTCTCAGGAAAAAAATGATCAATCAATATGATCGAATCTGAAGCTAACGAGGTGCCAGCAGATATCCTCAAAAAAGCTTTTGAACTCTGACAGAAGGCCATCGATCAATCGTGCGATATGCAGGCAGACTTCCTAAAAAAATTGACGATAAACAAAAAAGAAGTCGTCTTCAATAAACCATCAGAAGAAGTTATCGCATACCTGAGTAATGTTTTCAATCAGGAAAAATTATCCGCATTAGCAGGAAACACAAAAGTTTGATTCAATGATATTTATTCAGGATTTGAAAAAGAAGCAATCGAATTATGCAAAGACAAGATTGCAGATGCAGAGCAAGCTGACTTTACTGAAAGCAAAGTGAAAATAGCTACCTTCAATATTGTAAAACACTACATCCGCGAACGTACATTGGAAACCGGGAAAAGAATCGACGACCGCAAAGAAAAAGATATCAGATCTTTGTATTGTGAAGTAGGAATGCTACCAAGAGTCCATGGAACAGGATTATTCTGGAGAGGAGATACACAAGTGCTTACAACAGTTACTTTGTGAGGCCCCAAGGATTATCTCGTACTCGAAGATATGGAAAATGATAATGTAAAACAAAGATATTTCCATCATTACAACTTCCCAGGATTTTCTGTGCATGAAGCAAAAGCTATGAGAGGAACAGGAAGAAGAGAAATCTGACATGGAAAGTTAGCAGAAAAAGCATTGGAAAGAATGATACCAGACAAGACAGTTTTCCCATATTCTATCAGATTAGTATCTGAATGTTTGGGCTCAGGAGGCTCGACTTCTATGGGTTCAGTCTGCGGTTCTACGCTGTCATTGATGGATGCATGAGTGCCAATCAAAAAACCAGTTGCAGGAATTGCTATGGGACTTATGACAGAACACGATGACAAAGATAAAATTACAAAACATATGGTCCTCAACGATTTGATGGCGACAGAAGATTTCACGGGAGATATGGATTTCAAAGTTGCAGGTACCGTAGACGGAGTGACTGCCATCCAATTGGACACAAAACTCAAAGGAATCCCGATGGATATCGTGTTTGAAACTATCGATAGATCTATCGAAGGATACAAAGAGATCATGGATTTTATGCTCAAGACCATCGATAAACCAAGAGATCACATAGGAACATATGCGCCAAAAATCTTCGTCATGAAAGTCGATCCTGGAAAAATCAAAGAAGTTATCGGAAAATGAGGAGATGTGATCAACAAAATTATCGATGAACATGACAAGGTGAAGATTGATTTCGAAGATGATGGAACATGCTATATCACACATCAAAACCAGGAAATCATCGACCAGGTGGTTGAGATTATCAAAGAGATCGTTACTGATTTGGAAATCGGACAGACATTTGACGCGAGAATTTCTAGAGTAGAGGATTACGGACTCTTCGTAGAACTTCCAAAGAAAAAGATGGGACTTTGCCACATATCCAACCTCGGAGAAAGACACGTTACTCCATTGAGCAACCATTTCAAGATCGGACAGGTCATCAAAGTAAGCATCAAGGGCATAGATGAAACTGGTAAGATTGCAGTCAAGAAGATATAATTCAACACCCATCATATACAAAGTCATAAAAGTCAAGGAAAAGACCCTGCCGGAGCAGGGTTTTTTTGCAATTTCAAGGCTTGTCGGATACAATTAAAGCGTTATAGATACAGATATGTTTTTATCCATTTATCATCCAACCATGGCTTTAAGTTTTGACGGTTACAAACTAACCGAAATCATCAATCCTAACGGGCATTGCACGCAGATAGGATTCACCAACGAAAACGAACCCGATGTCAAAAAAAGATGAGTAATTTTATTCGACAGACAAATCAGATATATAGAAGTCGAAGAACATCAAAAATTCAAAAGAGTGAAAGTATATACAACCAAGGATGCTGAGCCTATGGACTTCGATTTCTTGGAAGACAATTATGCAAATTTTGATTTATTCTTACGCTCAATCTACAATCAATAAATTTATCATTTTCAAAATAATGATGGATAAACTTGCCAAAATCAAACAAGTTGTCGAAGATATCAAGTCAATCACCATCCAGTGAGCAACAAATATCGCCAAAGCTTGAATTCAGATTCTCGCTCAAGAATTGAAGAAACAAAAATTCAACTCTTTGTCAGAATTGAAGATTTTTCTGGCGAAGGCAAGTATGCTCCTCAAGAATGCAAGAGCTACGGAGCCGATGTTATTCAACGGTCTAAAGCTAATTAGCACAAAGTATCAAGTAGAAAGTACCAAGTCCAAGGATATTATTCAATTACAAAAAAAACTTTCAGAGGCAGGTGAAGAATACATCGCAGAGATAGAAAAAGAAGAAGAACTCAGACCGGCGATTTGAGCGAAGATTATCAAAAACGGCTACAATATCGTGACGCATTGCCATTCATGATCGGTCGTAAAAGTGCTTACCACTGCACGAAAAGCAGGAAAGAAAATCCACGTCTACAATACCGAAACGAGGCCTTTGTATCAATGAAGGAGAACATCCACAGAGCTTGTGAAAGCAGGCGTGCCTGATACGATGATCGTCGATGATGCCGCACCATTTTTTGTGGACAACATGTATGAATCTCATGTAGATATCGATATGATAATCCTCGGTTGCGACAATATTAAACTTGACGGTAGTGTGTACAACAAGATAGGAAGTTTTGCGATCGCGTTATCTGCATGGCATTCCAAAATCCCCGTCTACGTCGTGGGAAGTTTGACCAAGGTCGATATGGAGAAAAAAATAGAAATAGAAGAAAGATCCGGCAAAGAAGTATGGCCGGAAGCTCCAAAATGATTGGAGATTATCAACTATGCATTCGATATGGTGCCGGCCAAATTCATCACGGGAATCATTACGCAGTTTGGCATCATCAAACCAAAGGATTTGAAAAAGGCAGTCAAAAAGTACTATCCACGAATGGCACATTAGTCAAAGGTCGAAGGTTCATAAGGTCCATAAAGTCAAATGAAGAAACTTAATGCGAACCTCACGAAGTGAAAGTCATGCCAGCGCAAGTCCCACGCTGTACAGCGAGGTGGAGCAGGCATCTCATTAAAAATTAAACATTTAATATTTTAAATTCATTACAATGGTAGAAAAAGCAGAGATAAAACAGTTAGAGAATACACCCAAGCAGGAGAAAAAGCAAGTCTGGCAGATTGTTGAGGGAGTATATGGCGATGATTGGAAGAAGATGATGCCCAAGCTGGCAGCAAAATTTTGAATTTGCGATGAAGCAGTATATATAGCAGCAAAAAAAGCTCATGATAAAACGAAAAATATTGAGTACAACATAAAGATTTGAGAAATGCTACAGAAATCAAAAGGATTGGAATCGGAGGGTATAGAGAAGCAAATAAATAAATTTAACGACGTGAATAAGCAGAAATTTCTCAGAGCGCATATGGATGAATTCGACCAGCAATACGTGATGAATATGGATCAACCAACCATAGATAAGCTTGACTTTATGGAAGACATGTCTTTATTCGGAGGATTTTTGAGAAATCAGAAAGAGTCGATACAGGCGAAAAAAGATAAAATTTTTTCGGCAGGATGATTTGAAAAGGTCAATATCAATCAGGCCGCAGTCAATTTGGAATTGTTCGAATTCGACGAAGACTTGATCGCTTTTCTCGCTAGAGCGAAACAAGAATGATATATCAACACGCAAGATATGTTAAAGGCCAGGGCTGCAGCGACAATGAAAGTAAATGCAGCAAGCGAAGAAGATATCAAGAATGCATGAGGCAAGGAGGCATTGCAGAGACAATTGGAAAGAATGGAATTGTTGAAGATGGCCAAAGAAAAATGATTGGACCAGAAATATGGCGCAGAATTCGATGACTTGGCAGTCAGATTATATAATATCTACAAAAACGATTCTCGACTCCAAAAATTCTGGGATAAGGATTTGTTGAAGTATATCGAAAAGGTCGCGCATATGCTCGATAAGACAAAAAATACTCCCAAAGATGCTTTGGACAAAGAGAAAAGTAAAATCATCGGGACAGATGTTATCCAAGGATATATAACCGAGAAAGAGAGCAATCTTACTACTCTCGTCAAAGATGAAAGTCTGAAAGACAATGAATACAGAGATAATATCAAGAAAAAATATGATCCAACGATGGGGAATATGATTAAAAATATTTGTAAGGGTGATGAGAAGTTCTTTGACGGAGAGACATGAAGATTAAAATCTGACGTTTCTGCGAAGGATAGGAAGAGATTGGACCCAAAATTAAAATTGATACAAAATGAATTTAACCATGCAGAGTGAGAAGTTCTTAACGTATGGAATCCGACAATCAAAATGCAAGCAGTTTCAACTTGTATAGATATGCTCAGATCATGTATGAATTTCTCGCTGGATAACTGAGATAAAGAAAATTTACTGACTTCACTCAGAATCGAAAAAAGTGATGCAATCCAAGAAGATGATGGGGATAGAATAGTGGAGATCAAAGGTAAAGTCGGCGATAAGGATCTGACGGTATATTATAATCTCACAAAATGAACTTTAGAAACAGAAAAATTTCTCAAAAAAGATATTGTAAAGTGAATTTATTATCTTGCCAATGAAGAAAATAAAAAAACATGTCGTGAAGAAATCCCTTTGTTGAAATTACCCAAATTAAGTGATTTTACTCAGAAGGTGGAATCTCGAGGTGATGAATGACGTAAACAGATTCTCATAAAGAGCGAGAATCTTGATGACATGAAAAAGAATCTTCAAACAAAATTAGATACAGACGTGAAGGCTGATTATCTCGCCGGTATCGATCCGAGTCATTTTGAGAAAGTAGCGGTGCAGAATATGTTTACACAAGAGATTTTAATTGATTTTATGCATTTCCCCAAAGGAGAAGGATTCGAAGAAATCTGACAGACACCTCCTGAATATTTCCAACTATGCGATCTCGTCCATAATGCCGCCAATCGGTATACGAGAGATGAACTTAAAAAATGAAGAGAGACGATAAAAGAAATGAAAGATATCAAAGAGAAGAGAATTACCTATCACCCTCAAACGAATCCGCGAGATAAGACAAAACAGGAGAATAATAAGGAAAGATATTTCTTTGAAATGGCTTTTTGTCCTTACATTGTAGATAAGAAAAACTATCGGAATATGCCACCAGCAGACAACACTTATTTAAAGTTTTTTCAATGTTTTAAATCTCCAAAGTCTGATTCTTTCCCTATGATAGATTTGGATATGCTTGGAGATTACGAAAGTAAATTAGAGAAACTGAATAAAAAAAGCGATAATAAGATGGCTTGGCAGAGAAATCAGGCTTTCAGCATGAATATGGAAAGCATGGAAAGCCAGGTAGGCGCAGAAACTAAGATGAAAGAATTCGAAAACGCTTCCGACGAAAAGAATGTAGCATAAATTTGCAAAAACTAATGGTATTTAATTCGTTTATATCTTCATGGAAGAATTTACTTGATCATTATCCACACCAACAAATAGCCATGGGGGCGTTACTGCTACCGCTTCTGATGATTTGAGAAAAGATTTAAACTTGAATGAAGATATCGTAAAACGAAAAGACGGTGCGGAGAAATTTGGGAAATTTACAGAGATATTTGAAAGAATATTATTATGAGAAAGTTTTGATGACGATGAATGATATAGAGAGAACAGTAGAAAAGCAATATA
>PFWQ01000057.1:0-2190 GCA_002791215.1 candidate division SR1 bacterium CG_4_9_14_3_um_filter_40_9 | reverse complement strand
AAGAAACAGTATCATGAATATTCAGGCCTTGTTTTTAGGCGAGAAACCAGTTGTTTGGGATGTGTTTACCGACGAAAGCAAAGTCACCAAGGATCAGAGAGAAAAAACATATCAATTATTTAAAAATTTTGGTTTCGAAATAGTTCCAGACGCCAAATGAGAAGTCTTTGTCTACAATCCAAAACTTGTAGAAGAAGTCATAAAAAAATATCCTGAGGTATTTGGCGATGTGGAGGTAAAGAAGGTCATCAACCCAAAGTTCAAAGAAATGGACGATATACGATTATGATTACTTCTGGGATATCCTATGGATGCATGCAAGTGATTTAAAAAATATGAAGAATATAGGGTCGCTCATTCGCCAGAGGCAGATAAGATGACCAAGGCAGCAGATGAATATCATAATAGTCAGGATGACAAAAATTGGTATGGTATGACATTTAGGGATTTTGAAGTTTGAGAAGAGACGAAAGCATTGAGAGAAAGGATGAAAAAAGCCTTCCAAGAATCAGGGATCCTCAAAATATGGGATACCACCAAAAGATAGGCCAAAATTTGCAAAATTTGCCATTTTGGCTATAATTACTATATCGTATTTTACCCGTCTAAATATAAACAAAAATGACACTTCAAGAAATGATTCAATCACTCAATTCGCATCAGGCTGCATACGTCAATCTAGACCTCAAAGATCCAAAAAATGGTGAATATATGCTTTGCTGCTTCCACCTAGTTGCAGGAGGGAAATTAAATCTTCTCCAAGCAGCTTGTGAAGTATCAGCAGAATCTTCAACCGGAACCAATTTCGCAGTGAAGACCGAAACGCCATTTTCTCGCGAAATGAATTCGCTCGTGTACAAAGTTGATCTTGAAAAATCACTCGTCTGGATTGCTTATCCACGAAGATTGCGAGATAGAGGAGGAAACGTCCAGAATATCATGACCTATATCGCAGGAAATATTTTCTGAATGAAAGAAGTGAGCGCACTCAAATTATTGGACATGCGATATCCGGCAGCCATGCTTGAGCAATATGATGGACCAAGTTATACGCTTGATGATATGAGAGAATATTTACAAGTATTCGACAGACCAATTCTCGGAACTATCGTCAAACCAAAGATGTGATTAACTTCAGCAGAATATGCAGAAGTCGCCTACGATTTCCGAGTAGGTGGAGGAGACTTCGTCAAGAACGATGAACCGCAGGCAGATCAGGATTTTTGTCCGTATGAAAAGATGGTTATTCATGTGAAAGAAGCTATGGCCAAAGCGGTCAAAGAAACAGGACATAAGAAAGTGCATTCATTCAACGTATCAGCAGCAGATTATGATACCATGATAGCAAGATGCGAGATGGTCAGAAATTCAGGTATGGAAAAGGGTTCTTATGCTTTCCTTATTGATGGGACAACCGCAGGTTGGATGGCAGTACAGACACTCAGAAGAAAATATCCTGACGTATTTATACACTTTCATAGAGCTGGTCACGGTGCATTTACTAGACCAGAGAACCCAATCGGCTACAACGTTTTGGTGCTCTCCAAATTTGCAAGATTGGCCGGCGCATCAGGTATTCATACAGGAACTGCAGGTGTAGGAAAGATGGCAGGAACTCCAGAAGAAGATGTGACAGCAGCGCACAATATTTTGAATTTAGTCGCAGACGGGCATCTCTTTCATCAATCACGAGGCACAGTTCCAGAGACAGATCAAGATTTTGTAAAAAATATTATCTTAGATACTATGCATGGAAAAGTTTTACAGGATGACTCTCGAAGAGGCATCAAAAAATGTTGCCCAATTATTTCCTGAGGTCTCAACCCCACATTACTCAAACCATTTATTGATGTGATGGGAAATGTTGATTTCATTACCACGATGGGAGCAGGATGTCATGCGCATCCAGGCGGAACACAGAAAGGTGCGACAGCATTAGTACAAGCATGCGAAGCATACAAGGCATGAGTAGATATCCACGAATATGCCAAAGATCACGAAGAATTGGCTCAGGCTATTGAGTTCTTTGAAAAGAAAGAGAATAAAGATTTGAGACATTCAGAGAGGGCTGAATCAAATTAATGACCCCGTATGAGCCACTTAGCGGGGCTGAGAGAGTAGAAAGCAATTAATTATTTTATATTTTTATAGATATAGCTATGAACAGTACAGAAAAGTATGACATATCTG
>PFWQ01000066.1 GCA_002791215.1 candidate division SR1 bacterium CG_4_9_14_3_um_filter_40_9 | reverse complement strand
TTTGCCATTGTTTTTGATTTAGCTGATAAAACTATATCTCAGCTATCTTAATTTTCCTTATATACTTTTCCAGTGGAGGGGACCATTATATACAATAATCAGACAGGAAATCTGAAAAATTGCTATATGCTTTCCAATTCTGATTATGATGAAATCTGTTTGTACGGCAAATGAGTGAATAGATGCGATAAAGTGATAGATGCCTTCAAAACCTATGATTCAAACAATTCTTACTCTGCCATCAATTGCTACAATGTTTCATTCTGTTTCTATATTTACAACTGCAAAGATTGTTTTCAGTGTTATAACTGCTGTAATCTGATCCAGTGCAAATTCTGCATTGACTCTTCCAATCTCGTCGGCCAGGAATATTGCATAAACAACACTCATTACAGTAAAGAAGAATATGAGAAACTCGCACCGCAATACCGCAATAATCAATTGATAATCCAGTGAATACAAAAGAATATGGATCTGATACAGACAGAAAACTGTAGCGGAAATTTTATATCACAATGCAGAAATAGTCATCTGTGTTATGACGTAGAAGGCATGGATGCAAGCAAATATTGTTGTGATCTCAAAAAAGGGCAGTCAGATTCAGTATTAAATTACGATGTGTCATATTTTGGGGCATAACTTAACTATTGTTATGAAGGAAATACGCTCTGATACGGCATCAACAAAGCATATTTCAGCAGCGATTGCCGAGGAAATTCCAACGGAATCTTTTATTGCCATTATTGTTTCGATTCATCAGATTGCTTTGGCTGTATCGGACTTCGCAACCAGTCATACTGCATTTTCAATAAACAATACACCAAAGCCGACTACGAAAAAGAAGTAGCAAAGATTATTGAACATATGCAGGGAACCTGAGAACGGTGAGAATTCCTCAATCCTTCCATGTTACCATTCGGTTATAATGAAACCAATGCCAGTGAATATTTCCCGCTGACTCGTGAAGAAGCGCTTACCAGATGATATAAACGACAGGATAAAAGCTATGAACCAGCGATAATGGATATAACCAAAGTACTGAAATGAGAACAGATACCCGCAGATATAAGCAAAGTGGAAGAGAGTATTGTGAATGAAATTCTCATCTGTGAAGTGTCATGAAGACCATACAAAATCACAAAACAGGAACTTGAATTTTACCGCAAACACAAACTTCCTTTGCCGAAAAAACATCCAGACATCAGACATCTGGAAAGATTAAACAAAAGACCCTGACGTGAATTGTACGTAAGGAATTGCGACAAATGCGGAGTTGAAATGTTGAGCGTATATCCGCAAGATTCTGATTTGAAAGTGTATTGCGAAGTTTGCTATAATCGTGAAGTGTACTAATAATGAAGTTCTGAAGAAAAAACGCATTAGCAATATTCAGCAAACGGAATCCAGGGAGTCCGGGACGAAGTTTTCTATAATAAGGAAATTTACTGATAGTTTAGACACAATAAAAGCTTGAAAATTTTTGAAAGTTTTTATGATGTCGAAGCTATACCGCCGATTTTAAATGCTTAAAGTTTAAACGAAGTGTAAAAGTTTAAGATATCTAAAACGAGCGGTATAATTCCTTGATTTTCTCCGCCTTTTCCCTATACTAAATTGGCATTTATCGCTTACCTATTTTCCTATGCATAAATCCAATTTTTGGGATAAACTCGGAAAAGTAGATCGAGAAAAAGACAAGACATATATCATTCTGAGAGTAGCACAATTCGGCACTCAGACAGATTTTTTGCAGCTTAAAAAAAGATATTCCGATGCGGAAATCAAAAAAGTAGTGAAGGAAAACTACTTTAATCTAGATGATCTCAGCAGAAATTTTTTTAATATTAAATACAAACTCCATTTACCGCTTAAAAAAACGCTCAATGAAATTACATCGGGATACAGTCTTAGATTCAAAGAGAAAATCTTTATTGGATAAATTTGCTCGGACCAAAAAATATGGATTTTATCTTGCTTGAGGTACGGCGCTTGCTTTGCAATACGGTCACAGGACCAGCGAAGATTTTGATTTTTTCAAAGAGTGAAATCTGGATACCAATCAGTTAAAAGATATACTTAACAGACAGAATCTGCAATATAGAGTATCTTACGAAGTGCCAAATACACTTTATATAGATATCGATGGAGTGAAAATAAGCTTCATAGCGGTCAAAAAACTTACACTGATTGATAATCTTATCCATACAGAATATTTTGATATAGCTACGGACAAGGATGTATGAATTATGAAGCTGGTAACTATTCCCGCTAGAAGAGAAGCCAAGGATTACGTGGACCTGTATTATATTACCCATAGATATGATATCGATACATTGATCGGCCTGATACCAGAAAAATACTGATCAGCGCAGAATATTTTTGTCTTAAAGAAATCATTGCTGTACATAGATGATTTGTTGGATAATGTGACATTCGTGGATAAAAAAATTTCCACCAAAGACATACAAAAACACTTCGAAAAGCTAGTTAAAGATTTATAAATTTTCATAAACTAGGTACTTTCTACTTTGTATTTTTTATTTTGTACTGACTCATGCAATTTCAATTAATCGGTTGCGGCAAAATGTGAGAAGTGATACTCAAATGATTGCTTGATTTTAGCGTCTCTCCGCAGGATATTTCGATACAGGAAACAAATGAGCAGCAATGCACATATCTCAAAGACGTTTATAAAATATGCCTCTGAACCAATTCTAATACAGATATTATCATTCTCGCAGTGAAACCACAGCAGATAGGAGAGATAGACTTCTTAAAATTCTCCAAATCTGCACTCTTATTTTCCATCATGGCATGAGTATCCATCAAAAAATTGGAAACACTAAGTTGAATAAAAAACATCATCAGATCCATGCCGAATTTCCCGCTTAGCGTAGGCAGAGGAGTACTCGGATATGTGGAATATGGGAATATCGACCAAGGGAAAAAAAATCTGATTCTCAATGTTTTCTCCCAGATCGGGAAAGTCATCAAGCTGAAAAATGAAGACCAGATAGACCAAATTACGGCGCTTTCGTGATCAGGACCAGCGTATTTTTATTACCTGACAGAGCTCGTAAAAAATCAGGCGAAAAATTTTTGATTTTCCGAAGAAGATGCGACTGTCATCGCTCAGGAGACATTCGTGGGATCAGCATTGCTTTTGGATCAATCAGTCCAGTCAGCAAGCCAGCTCAAAGCAAACGTCACCTCCAAAGGATGAACTACCGAAGCGGCCATCCAGACCATGAAAGATGAATGAATAGAAGAAATCATCAAAAATTGAATCAACGCTGCGTATACTAGAGCACAGAGCTTAAATAAATAATATTTTTTTTCTTCTTTTTGCACCTTGCCCGCGCCCGGGCCCTACTTTTGCCTCCCGGATGCAAAAGTAGGTTTAGAAAGCGCCGCAGGCATAGAAAAAAACAACCAAAATCATAGAAAACAAGCAACACAAGAAAGTCCGAAAACCCTTGAAATCCCGCTCCAAATCCCTACAAATCATACGTTAGGCGAAGCTTCTTTTATCGCATAACACCAGTTGAGACCACGCTTCTTAAAGTCTCAACATTCTTTGAATGATTTTTTAATATACACAAAAAATCCCGATGATGAAATTTATCTATGACAGCCTAGAGACTGTCAAAAAACTCAAACACCCTACCAAAAAAGATTTTATCAATCTGACCATTGCTATTTTTGCACTTGTCATCGTAGCCGGAGTGTTCTTCATTTTTGCTGATACTGTCTTTTCAGGAATGTATAAATGGTTTTATGGAATCATGGAATAACAATGTGGTTAAAAATAGATAAAAATGGTTAAAAATTGCTGAAAATAGTTTGCATCAAGTTTTATCAAATTTTATCCACTTTAAACAAGTTTTATCAAATAAGTTATTTCTTATGCAAAAAACAGAAACCAACACCAAAGAGATAAAAAGGCAGATTGAAGATAATACGTTCAAATGGTATGTGCTCAGCGTAGTATCAGGCCAGGAAGAACTGGTGATCGAGAACTTGAAAGAAAGGATCAAGAAACAGGACCTTGCAAATGATGTGATAGATTTCATGTCACCGATGATCAATGAGTCATCTCTCAAAAAAGGTGAAAAGATAGTGAAACAGAGAAAACTCTATCCATGATATGTATTCATCAAATCCAGGATGAATGATAAGATATGGTACATCATCAGAAACACTCCAGGAGTGAGACTGATAGTATGAGCAGAGACTCGTCCAGTACCGCTTACAGAACCAGAATATGAAAACATCATCAAACAGATCGAAAAGTCGTTAGAGAGATCAGAATTGACCATTCCTTTCAAAGAAGGAGATGTAGTATTGCTCAAGACAGGAGACTTCAAGGGTATGAAATGAGTCCTCAGGACAATCGATTCTGACAAATGAACCGTGATCGTAAATGTGGAAATGCTGGGAAGATTGACTCCCGTAGTGATAGATGCAGACAAGATTGAACTAATGAGCTAAAAGATTGTTAAAAATCGTTGAAAATGGATAAAAATAGTTGTAAGACGAGTTTTATCAAGTTTTATCAAGTTTTATCGACATTAGGCCATGTCTGAGCAGGACTACAGTATCTTTAGGGAAAAGAAATTAATCAGGCTTTCATTGATAATACTTTTTTTATCATTGTTGATGGTGTATCTTCTCTTGTATCAAATCAAAGGCAAAAATATCAAACAATCACTAGCATCAGAAACGAATAGCGGAGTTATCATCACGGTGAATTCATGAGAAGAAACGACAATTATCCAGCCGGAGACGATATCAGGATACGATAAGGCATTTCAATCCACGACAAATACGATTACATGAAAAGCAGCGACATGAACATTCATTCAGACTGCTACGAGTCTATCGTGAATACATATGCTTTCATGAACGAAGTTGTTCTACGGCAAGATAGAATCCATAGACAAACTCAGTATCAAATATCAATATGCATTGATAGATGGCTCATGAACATTCCTCATCAATTTGGGAGTGCAGACCTATGATTTCGATAGCATCACCAGAGCCTTGGGATGAAATATCTATAAGATTACTACCGAGCAGGAGCTCGCAAAAAATAAACTATTCGGAGACAAGGTACTCTATATCAACTTACCGATATACAAAGACAAACTAGTCTTGATGCTAGAATACATCGGTCAGGAAGTATGGCTTATCCAGATAGAATACAAATTGTATCACACATCAAAATGATATCTTAAATCACTCTTTATCAATTAAAAAATTAAAATATTTAGAAAATTGAAAAATACAACCTTCTGATATTTTAATCTTTTAATCTTTTAATGTTTTAATTTAAAATTATGGCAAAAATTCTAAAAGTACTTAATCTCGAAGTTCCCGCAGGGAAAGCACAACCAGCACCACCACTCGGACCTATGCTTGGAGCGAACGGAGTAAATATCGGACAATTCATCAAAGAATTCAACGAAAAGACGCAGGACTTGATGAAAAAATTTGGAGCTGCTGATGTGAAAATCAAAGCTAAGCTTACTGTTTTCGCTGATAGGACATTTCATCTCGAACTCGGAACCCCCGTGACATCAAATCTTATCCTCTGGAAACTCGGAGAAAAATTAGGTTCAGGTGAACCAAACAAGAAAAAACTCTGAAAGAAATTGACGAGAAAAGATATGGAAGAGATAGCAGAGCTCAAGAATGGCGATATGAATACCAACGATATCGAAGCGATGATCAAAATCATCGGAGGAACAGCAAAAAATATGGGAGTAGAAGTCAGTCTTTAGTTGTTAGTCTTTAGTCGTTAGCCCGGTTTTTGCTAAAGTCTAAAGGCCGAAGGCCGTTACTAAAGACTATCGACTACGTCAATTCAATACGTTCGTGGGAGCCTGATGAGGGCATTATTACCACTTTTACTTTATTAGACAAACCATTATGGCTACACACTGAAAAAAGTACAACGAATCTAAAAAATTGATAGATTCGACAAAAATTTATGCTATCGCTGACGCAGTAGAATTGATAAAAAAGACTAATACAACAAAATTTGATGCGACAGTAGAGATTGCAGTAAACACATTCGCAAATCCTAAATTCAACGATCAGATGATGAGAGGAACGACGATTCTTCCTCATGGAACGGGTAAGAGTAAGAAAATCGCTGTATTCTGTGACGAAGATAAGGTCGCTGAAGTGAAGAAAGCGGGCGCTTATATCGCAGGTAAGGATTCAGTATTGGCTGACATCAAAGCCGGAAAATTCAATTTTGAGGTGTTGATCACTACTCCGGAATTAATCAGAGATCTGGCAGTCGTTGCAAAACAACTTGGTCCAAAAGGACTTATGCCGTCTCCAAAATCTGGAACAGTTGTCGCAAATATCGCTCAGGCAGTCGAAGAATTCAAGAAAGGAAAGGTGGAATTCAAACTCGATAAGACAGGGAATATCCACTCTGCAGTAGGGAAAGCATCATTTGATGCCAGGAAATTGGAAGAGAATGTAGCAAGCTTCCTCAAAGCATTGGAAGAAAATAAGCCGGTAGGAGTCAAAGGAAAGCTCGTCAAAAAAGCAGTCCTTTCAACGACTATGGGACCTGGCATTCAGATTGAAGCATAAGAATTCGTCAGTCATTCCGGCGTTAAGCTTGCCCCATACTTGATAGGGGGTGTTGGAGCCGGAATCTCATTACATAACGGAAAAAACAGGTTCACGTAACCTGTTTTTCTAAAAAAATTCCTTGCTCGTAATAAATCCTCCGTCTCGTCCCACTCGCCACCTCCTTTGTCAAGGAGGACAATCGGAACGCGTCCAATTTGTGTCCCTT
>PFWQ01000078.1:5556-6745 GCA_002791215.1 candidate division SR1 bacterium CG_4_9_14_3_um_filter_40_9 | reverse complement strand
CTTTTCGATATGCCCTATGTTCCAGATCATCATATACACGTCTGCAAAGCGACACCAACGCAGAATCCAATGTGTCTTCATCATTTGTGTCTTTGCTGAATGTGACTTCACGTGATATTGATTTTGGGTTTTCATAGTGATATATGCCTGTCTTGATCTCACCAAGCGCAATCTGTTGTATCTGCACGCCATGCATACCGAATCTATCTATGACATCAAAGCGATCCATCTTGAGCAGGTCTTTTATCTTATACACACCATTATTGTTGAAATGTATCTTTGATTTCTTCCCTACGCCAGGTATCTTTTCTATTGGAAGATCATTCAGAAATTCTTTTGTGTCTTCTACTATCGTGAGACCGAATGGCTTTTGATGATCTGACGCTATCTTCGCGACTGTGCGTGAATCAGCTATGCCGACAGAACAAGGAAGCTTTGTCTTTTTCTGTATGAGCGCTTGTATGTATCTTGCGACGCGCGCAAGGGAATCGAATTTCTTTGATAATGATGTTATATCCAGATATGCCTCATCAACTGAGACTTGTTCCATGTCATCTGCTATAGTAGATAGATGATGCATAATACGCCGAGATTCGTTTCTGTAATATCTGCCTTCGGGTGGTAGATAGATGCCGTGAGGAAGACGCCTTCTTGCAATAGAGATCGGTGTCGCAGACCTTACGCCATATTTCCTTGCTTCGTAAGATGCCGCGCATACAACGCCTCTCTGCCCTGTCGCGCCGACGACCACTGGTTTTCCCTTCAGATACGGTTTTCTCTTGACTTCGCAGCTCACAAAGAAGCAATCCATATCCACATGTGCGATTATTGTCATGGATCATTTTATGATTTTATCCTTTAAGAATGATACCCAACCATGTCCAGTGGGTCCAGTGGATTATCCGAGAAGTCTGTCGATAAGATCTTCCTGCCAGCCTTGTTTTAATAATGCTGCTTTGATCTGCTCTTTTGTATGTCCTTTTTGTGATTGTTCTTGCGCCCATGCTTTTGTTGCGTTTATAATGTTCTGCACGCTCTCTGGGACTGGCTTTCCTTCAAATGCCCGTCTTATCAGACTGTTGACCATGGCTTTCTGGTCGGGTTGTGAGGTATGAGATTCAGGGGTATGAGGTGTGGGGTGTGGGCTTTGAGTCCCGAGTCTTGAGTCCTGGGGTGTGGGCTGTGGGCT
>PFWQ01000078.1:5004-5475 GCA_002791215.1 candidate division SR1 bacterium CG_4_9_14_3_um_filter_40_9 | reverse complement strand
GACACTGACAAGCATTGTTATGTTTGACGCGAACCATGATTTTTCTTGCTGGGTGTGAGGTGTGGGTTTAGTGGTATGTTGTGTGGGGTTTATCGCCTGGCCCGTTGGTGTTTGGGCTGTGGGCTGTGGGCTCTGGAGTATGGGTTCTGGGGTTTGAGCTGTTGGTTCTGTGGCTTTTGGTGTCTCTTTCACTGGCACAACTTTCGCTTCTTCTTTTGCGATGGCGAAATACGAGAGCCCCTCAGGGTATCCTGTATAATACACGTATGACGTGTCTGTGGACGTGGATTCTGTCCTCTGCTTATTCCAGTCGCCGTCATTGTATCTGTATAGCATGGCTTTATCTGCGCCGAGCCATGACTTCGGCACCTTGAACTCGAATCTTATGTCTTCGACCTGGCTGTTGTCGAAATAGTTCTCATGTGACACCTTCAGATACTGATATGCGCCATCGATCGTGCTCTCGAGCAG
>PFWQ01000078.1:0-4920 GCA_002791215.1 candidate division SR1 bacterium CG_4_9_14_3_um_filter_40_9 | reverse complement strand
CGCGATCAAAATCTTTTTGGATATTTTCTAATCCTGGGAAACCTTTTTCAGCACCCACCACTACTTTTGCATTGGAATGTGCACTGTGTATGCTCCACCTTTCCAATTCTCCATATGCGTTTAATGCATATGGTCCGCTTCCTGGATTTTTGGGATGCGTTTTACTTTCCAAGGGAAGCCAAAAGATAATGGTTCCGTGTGATGCTGCCTGATAGAGATAATACCTTTGCCAATCCGTATGATCATCAATTCGTAATTTTACTTTCCCAGCGATTACGTAGGGGAATAATTCATGATTTTATCATACTTGCAAGGACATGCGATGTAACATGTAGGATCACGCTTCATCAATAGTTTAATCGCCTTGGTTCGCCAGTCGCCACCACCACCTACAGGTCCTGCGAGGAAGTATAGGTGTTCTTTTTTTATGGCATCCAGATCGATACCATTTTTTGGTAAAATTAATTTGATTTGTGCCATGTATTCTCCTCCTAACTTGTTTTTTTATTTTTTGTTATTTTATATATTTTGCACCTTAAGTCAATACTAGGGTAAGTAGTTATTGACATGTTTTCCACATTACTTTTTTGGGTATTGACTTTCAACTTCTTTTTTGTAGAAATTACGGGTTTTACCGACTGTTGTCGAAATCCATGATCACTTCACTTTGTTTGTGCTTATGGTTTCTCGAATCGTCGGTATAAATTCGACATTGCAAAAATCCTCAATTCTTCGGATTTTTACTATGTCTCATTTAGTGATTTTATATTTTTTGAAAAAAGATGACTAATAGGTCGTGATGAAAAATCGTTCTTTTGTCTGTATTGTTTTTTTTTGTGTTTATTTCTGCCGCCGTATTTGGCTTGGGATTCTTCCAGAATACATTTTGAGCTAACATATCTTTGTCTCAGCAAGATTTTGTACATACTTTAAGAACACAGGTGATACAACAATTGATAGAAAATAAATTTGACCGTTTTATAATTCTCCCCCTTGGGCGTGGGAATGATTTTATACATATCACTGGTGCTATGATCTATCCAGAGTATCCTGACTATTTTATGACTACGGGAATTGTTTTGAAAGACGATCTGGATTTGCTTTTGGTCGAGAAAATGAAGAATCTCTCTGTCGGACAATACTTCGCGTATCAGTTTCCAGCCCCCGCATCAAGTGACGGGGCAGGCTTTTTTTCTGATAGTTTCGTTTTGAGTGAGGAAGAGATCCAAAGTTTGAAGAAAGTCTATCTTTTTAAGAGTGAGCAAGATCTGAAGGATCTGGGATATGTGGTGAGTTCGTACAGGACGAGAATAAATACGGATGAATCGTGGAGAGCGGATAATATCTCCATCTCTTTTTGGAATATCGGAAATATCAGAGTCATCAATCCCGGCCAGGAAATCTCCTTTATGGACGAGATCCATTATGATCCCAATATAAACAATGGCAAACGTGATCTGGCCTATGGCCGAGCAAATGTGTGAGGTATGAGAATGGTCAAGGGTTGAGGCATTTGTGCGTGATCCCGGGCCATCAATGCTTTGATCCTGCCAAATAAATCTTTTGAAATATTGGAGAGAAAAAATCATACCTATAATTTTACAAACCTCTACAACAACACTATCAATGGCCAAGAATCCCGGATTCCTGGCTTGGATGTCGCTGTGTATTCATTGCCCGGCAGTAAGAAAGATTTTAGATTCAAAAATATCCGTGAATATCCTGTAGTCATGATCATGAACTATGATGGAGCTCCTGGAGGTATGGAAGAAATGTTTGTCTTGAGTAAAGAAGAGGACAGTGGAGAACTGACTTTCCTGTGAAGGAGCGGAAATTGTTTTTCTCGGGATGCGAATGGAAATGTGTTTAAGAGTTGTTATGGCATGGTGACAGGGAAGGGTCCTTACAAGTCACTCTAATGATTGTTTACTTACTATAAATTTTTTCAATGAAAATGGGGATAAGAAGTCCTTATTTTTTTGTCGTTTTTTGACAAATAGGTCTTTGGCGAATACACTAGAGGTAGAGTTTACCTCCCGCTCTAGAACGGATATGAAAAAATTTATGTTGATCAGTATCTCTTCTCTGCTAGCGCTCATATGAGTGGGATTTTTTGGTATTTCGACTGCGCAGGACTATGGCTACACATTCGGTTTCTTGTGAATGCAAGAAGATGCGCACAGATTTACCGCTATTCAGATGCCTGATTCTGTCCCTGATGTCGTGGCGCTGATAAAAACTATTTACGGAGTAGATGACATCATCGAGCAATTGCCGTTTGTGGCTGCGAGAAACGCCTTTCTTCTGGCTGATGCATACTATGGGCATGGATCGGCTGACCAGGAACTCACCTATGAAATCCAGCCGAGCGTCATCGGCAAGATCTTACATGGAAGCAAGAATTTTGAGGCATTTTATCAGAAAGTCAGAATCAACATCATCGGATATCTGATCGAAAATAATTACTCCAATTTCAATGATCAGCCTTATCCGCAAGGGAATTCTGCGATAGTTGCACAGTCTTGAGATTTTAAGATCCTGGAAAATATCACACAAGATGATGGTCTTGATACTTTATTAAAAGCCAAGCTGGAGGTGTTTAGAAGTGATTTCGCCAACCTGAAGAAATTCGGGAATTATTTGAATTTTAAAAAAATAGCGATTGACGCAGAAGAATATTCGGATTTATGAACTCTGTTTATGTTCAAAAACGAACAGGATCTCAGGGGTCTCTGATATGAATTGATTTCTTGGAAATCGAGGATAAATACTGACCCGGATTATAGAAGGCACAATATCATGACTGCATTTAGTAATATCGGGAATGTGAGGTTGATCAAGCCTGGTGAGATTTTTAGCCTTACTCATGAGCTTCATTATAGTCCATATGCAGGCGATGGGAGTAAACCATTTGTTGATGGGTATGCTACACTTGGAGGTGTCGTAGAAATGGTGTATGGCGGATGACTTTGTGGCGTTGGTACTGCCTTTTATCAAGGTACGCTTACAAATTTATGATTAGCTTTGTTGAAGTATAGGGCTCATTCAATCTATTATAGAAATTTATATGAGGCAGAGATAAACGGTATTGTCATTTTAGAACCTTGACTTGATGCAACGGTGTATGATCCGTATTTTGATGTTAAAGTCCAAAATATCCGTGATTATCCTATTATCGTGGTTTTTAATTTCGATGGTTTGAGCGGAAGCGTGGAACAGATGTTCACTCTTTCAAAAGCCCAGGATAGAGGTTCGTTTGAATATGTCGGTACCTATAAAAAATGATGATTAAAGTGTTTCACCCGGGAAATCAATTGAGAAAATAGAACTAATTGTTATGGGCAAATAAAAAATTTCTAGAATTACTTGAATGCAATAATCTGATAGCCATATTTTTCTATATCTTCTGGTGAGAAAAAATGAGAGCCGTCTTTGGTTTTGAATACGAAGGTGACTTTTTTCTCTATACTTCTGTCAGTATATGCTCTTGTCTTTGGATCTCGTTCCTTCAATACCAAAATATCATCTTCCTTGCATTCCCAGTCGGCGAGGCGGCATTCAAATGTTTTTTTGCCGTCGACGATGTCTTGAAAATATCCTGGTCATACTTTCTTTTCGTGTCTCATGAAATTTTATACTGATAAATTGATTATTATCTCTTTTTTCTTAGGCAATAATTGTACACATTCTATTCCCGCCTGATCACACATTTTTTTGGATGCCTTGACTGCATCAGTTTCTGCATATTTATCTACGAGATAGACGATTTTTTTGATTCCTGACTGGATGATGAGTTTGGCACATTCGTTGCATGGGAACATTGCCACATATAACGTGCATCATTTAAGATTTTTCGTGCTATTGACGATGGCGTTGAGCTCGCCATGGCAGACGTAGGCATATTTGGTTTCCAAAAAACTTCCTTCTCTGGCTCGTGGAAGTATCTCGTCCGAACATCAGATAGGAAAACCGTTGTATCAGATTCAGACTATTTTTTTGTCAGGATCTACGATACATGCTCCTACTTGTGTGCTAGGATCCTTGCTTCTTTGTGCAGAGAGGAGCGCTACGCTCATAAAATATTCATCTCGTCCGAGGTAGTCAGTCCTTTTGCTTACTTTTTCTCACATGCGTTCGATTGTAAGTGATTAAATTAGTAGTGGAAAGATATTCAAAGCAGGTAGGTTTTCAAGGTTAATGCTAAAGTATAATTTCGACGTTGTAAAAACTCTCAATTCTTCTGGTTTTTGCTGCGTCTCAATTAAAAAAAGGATCAGTGAATCTCACTGGTCCTCTATAATAGTGCATTGTTTGTCCCGTAATGCTGCAGTTATGGCTGGCATTAACACATCGGGGACCTTAATATACCGTTTCCTATTCGTGCTTTTCTTATAAATCCATTTCGGGATTTCAAATGTCACTAACTGCATCTTCGCCGTAATGAGAAGCTTCGGTTTTTGGTATCCTCTTTCCAGCTGTGCCTTGCTTTCCGCATTTATCGTTATCATATTTATATTGTGGACATTCTTGCCCTTTACAAATATGGTTCTAAATGAGGCGCTGTCTTTTTGAGAGTGTCTTCTCCTCCACGAGGTGCGTATTGTCCACTTCCCTACTTCCAAATATTCCATGTGGTAGCCATCTCCGCCGAGTTCTATAACCAGATCAATCAGCTCTTCCACTGTTTTGAAGTAGTGATATATCAGTATGTGACTTGTTTTATCTGCTGTTGAACTTTCTCCTGGCATACTGTTATATGTCGCTTTGTGAATGCTGACGAAATGTGTTACAAATCCCGTACCTAAGCTATGGTTTTTGGGAAAGGTCACTGAGACCCTTGTTTCTTCTCTGTTCATAGTTTTGTTATTTATATTTTTATACTTGTACTTATTTATCTCCTAATGTCAAGGCTTATGACAG
>PFWQ01000087.1:6714-6856 GCA_002791215.1 candidate division SR1 bacterium CG_4_9_14_3_um_filter_40_9 | reverse complement strand
TGGTGACTGTCATGATCACACATACAAGTAAATAAAAAATAAAGCGAGTAGCTTTTTTTATATTTGAAAAACCTTTTGCAAACCATACTACTATTCCAGTAAACTTAGTAGAACTTAGTAAAATGAGTTCTCAGTTTACCCA
>PFWQ01000087.1:0-6697 GCA_002791215.1 candidate division SR1 bacterium CG_4_9_14_3_um_filter_40_9 | reverse complement strand
AGTTCACTCAATGAATTATCATATCACCTACAAACATATTCGTAATGGCTATGTCAGGATCAATCCCGACTGATCACTTCAAATCACAATTCCGACAAGGCTTAAACACGATGAGAAATTCAAGAATGACCTCATCGCCAAGGGTGAAATCCTCCTCAAAAGATATAGCAAAAGGACACATATCCAGACTCATGGAGATGATTTTGTCATGCTTTTTGGCGAACTCGTCCCCAAAGACGAACTGCCTTCATACAAAAATCTCAAGACCTATCTCAAAGAAACATTGGAAGAATATTCTAGGCCATTACTCGACAAATATTCCGAGATTATTGATCACAAATATCACAAACTCATCATCAGAATTACGCATTCCAAGCGGTGAAGTTGCACGTCAGACCAGCATATTTCACTCAATCTCAATCTTGTCCACCTCCCAACGCAATTCATCAGATATGTCATTATTCACGAAGTCTGCCATCTCAAACACAAAAATCATGGCACTCGTTTCCGAGAATTAGTTGAAAAACTTTATCCAAATCATAAACAGATAAGGAAAGAATTAAGAAACTTCGTCCTTAAATAAAATATAATGCTAAGTGTTGAGTGTTAAGTGTTAAATAGAAGGATTCCATTTACTTAAAACTTAAAATTTAAAACTTAAAACTTTTAGAGCCATGTACGATCCACAAGATTATTACTTCAAAAAAGCAAAACAGCAAGGATTCAAAGCGAGGAGTGCCTTCAAACTTGATGAGATTGACGAAAAATTTCATCTGATAGATAGACAGACTTCCGCAGTTTTGGACATCGGCTGCGCACCAGGGAGTCGGATGCAATATACCTATGCTAAACTGCAAAAATTAGTCAAAAGCATGCCCCGCAACGGCGACGGTCCAAAGTCTGTAAAGTCAGATAAGTGACCTTCGACCTGATGACCTGATAGACCTTTGACTATTATTGGTTTGGATATCAAAAAGGTCGACCTCAATATCCCTGGGGTTTTTGCTTATGTCCAAGACATCACAGACCACGAAGCAGTAGAAAAAATATTCAAACAACATGGTCTGAGACGCAATGACCTAGGTCATGATGTCGAAGCCATCCAGACGACTTTAGATGCTTCAAATTCAAACGAAGTGAAGAAATTGAAGACTTCTAAAGCGAATCTGGGCAAGATTTCACATTTTGATTTCATCCAATCTGACATGGCACCAAATACTATGGGCATCAAGGATTTCGACGCCATGAGATCAATTTGATTATTGGAACAGACATTATGGATCTACAAAGAATTTCTCAAGCCCGATGGCAAATTCGTCATCAAAATCTTCATGTGACCAGGCTTTGACGAGTTCGTCCTCAATCTCAAAAAAACCTTCGGCGGGAAAAATATCAAGGTCTACAAACCCAAGGCATGTAGAAGTGAAAGCAAGGAAACCTACATCATAAAAATATAGATAAAAATGGTTAAAAATGGTTAAAAATTGTTTAAAATCATGCTACAATTTTTATCAACCTTTATCAAGTTTCATCAATTTTCATCAATGACTTTGCAATTCTTTATTTTTTCCATAAAAACCATCACTGTTATTGTTAACTTTTAGTTGTTCACTGGAATAAATGAAAATAGGAATCGTCTGACTCCCAAATGTAGGTAAGTCCACCCTTTTCAACGCCCTTATCAAATCCTACTCCGCGCCTGCAGAGAATTTTCCCTTCTGTACCATCGAGCCTAATGTCGGTATGGTAGAGGTAAAAGATATAAGAGTGAAAAACCTTTCCGAGATGTCAAAATCTCAGAAGACCGTTTTCGCACACGTGGAATTCGTCGATATCGCCGGGCTTGTAAAATGAGCTTCCAAAGGCGAAGGCCTCGGGAATAAATTCCTTTCTCACATCCGTGAATGTGATGCTATCGTGCAAGTGCTCAGACATTTCAAAGATTCGGAAGTCGTACATGTAGAATGAACCATTGATCCCATGAGAGATGTAGAGATCATCAATACCGAGCTCATCATGGCTGATTTAGACCAGGTTGAAAGACTTATCCCTGGTCTTGAAAAAAAAGGCAAATTAACCGCTAATAAAGATGATGCCAAATTGGCAGAGTTACTTACACAGATAAAAAACGTGCTCCTCGCATGAAAAATCGCCCATTCGCTCAAAGAATATCTTAGCAAAGATGAACTCAAACTCCTCAAACCATACAATCTCCTTACGATGAAACCATTTGTGTATGCTATCAATATAGGACAGGACGATATTCCTGAGACGTACAAAATAGCTGATGAATTCATGGTCAAACTCCAGAGTCCGGTAGCCGTAGTTTCTGCGAAGATCGAATCTGAGATGATGGAGATGAGTAATGAAGAAAAACAAGAATTTGTGACAGAGCTCGTGAGTATGGATAAGGTAACGCACATCCCGACGCTGGACGATTTGATAGCTCTCGCCTACAATAAAGTCTGACAGATGTATTATTTCACAACGGGAGAAAAAGAGACCAAAGCTTGGACGATACCTATCGCTTCAACTGCTTCCCAAGCGGCAGGAGCTATTCACACAGACTTCGAAAAAGGATTTATCAAAGCTGAAATCGTAAAATACACCGACCTAATCGCTGACGGTTCACGAGTAAAGGCAAAGGAGAAGGGTCATGTAAGGCTGGAAGGAAAAGACTACATCGTACAAGACGGCGATGTGATAATCTTCAAATTCAATGTATAATCAGCTGTCATTGCGAAGTGGCCGTCATTGCGAGGAACGTAGTGACGTGGCAATCTGCCACTTGCTTGATCCAGATTATCCTAAAGGACTGTAGCCACGCGGAGTTTATCCAGCAGTAGTGTGGGACTCGTAATGACGGGATCATTTAAACTCAGTGTCAATCAACCGTTTCCCCTGCTTCTAATTTTTAGCTTTACTATTGACTGAATTCCCAGCTTCCCAAGCAAGATAAAACCCAAAGTGAAATTTGAAAATTATGCTTGACATTGGAGAGGAAATCCGTATTACTTTAGCAATATATTTGTGTATAAAATTATATCAATACTCATTTTATCTGTTTAGCAAAATTCCCATGAATTTTAATGTCAAAATGGATGACAAGAAAATTAAGGTAGATATTGAGAAGACTAATCTCAAGGATATTTTGATTTACTGCAAACCAAAAGAGAGATTGGTATTGATTAAAAAATTTGGTCTTAACGGTGAAAGAGAAATTCCGCTTCAGAGAATAGGAAAAGAATATAATCTGACAAGAGAAAGGATCAGACAGATAGAAACTCAAGCGCTGATGAGATTCCGCAGATTGATTGTCGGAAATGAAACTTACATGGAAGTTTTGAACGAGGCAAAGAAAATCCTCGACTCTCATGGTGGATTCTTGCGTGAAGACGTATTGATCTCCAAGATGGTCAACAAGAACATCTTCAAGTTCTCTAGACAAGAAATCAAACTTATTCTCGTTTCAGATTTTGATGTTACGTACCTCAAGAGAAATAAGTACTTAGATAAATCATTCTACTTGGAGCCATTGTATGAAGATATGCTTACCAAGATGGTATTGGTCATCTCTGCATACTTCGAGAAAAGAACTAAATCACAAGACCTCTATGAATTCATCGGCTACATGAAAGATAGTTTTGCAAAGGATTACAAAGATGTTCATTATCTCAAGAACGATCTCTTCTATGTAAACTTCTTCGAATCAATCAGAGAGATAAGCGTATTTGACGGTAAGATCGGACTTCCAACATTTGTAGACGTTAATCCAAAGACAATAAAGCTGAAGATTCTCTACACTATGAGAAGGATCAACAAACCTATCCACTTCCAAGAATTACCTTCAAAGATCATGGAATGGTTTCCAGCCAAAAACATCAAGGTTAACACAGTTCACAATGAATTAGTAAAAAATAATACTATCTTCGTCAATCTCGGACTTGGAATCTACGGACTCAAAGAACGGGGATATGAAGGAGGAATGGTGAAGGAAATCTTGGTCAGAATCTTCGAAAGAAATGGCAGACCAATGAATGTAAAAGAGCTTTGTAGAGAAATGTTAAAGGAAAAGATGGTTTCTCCAAATACTGTTATGCTCAATCTTCAAAAATTCAAAGAAGAGTTCAGAAGAGTTGAAAAAGGAGTATACGAATTAATCAAGACAAAGAAAAAGAAATAATTTCGGAGTCATTCCCGACTGGATCGGGAATCTCATTAATACTTTCGAAAAATCGGCCAACCCATGCGCCGATTTTTTTTATTTTCCTTGAAAAAGCTATTGGCTTCCATACAACCGATGCAGTCCTTATGAGCTTTTAATTTTTGAATCATATATATATGACAGCCAATCTCGTAATCGTAGAGTCACCAGCAAAATCCGCAACCATCAAAAAATTCCTCGGGGAAGGCTTTGAAGTCAAAGCCTCATTTGGTCACGTAGTGGACCTTCCACAGAAAGAAATGGGGATAGATATAGAACACAATTTCGCTCCCAAATACCAAGTCTCTCCCGACAAAGTCAGAGTGGTCAACGAGCTTAAGGCCCTAGCCAAAAAGGCTGATAAGGTCTGGATCGCTACCGATGAAGACCGCGAAGGAGAAGCTATCGGCCGGCACGTTGCCAATCAATTAGGATTAGATATCAAGAAGACTTCAAGAATAGTTTTCCATGAAATCACCAAAAATGCCATCGACCATGCCATCAAAAATCCAAGAACCCTAGATATGAATCTCGTCGACGCCCAGCAGGCAAGAAGAGTCCTCGACAGACTTGTTTGATTCGAGCTCTCCCCTGTCCTTCGGACCAAAGTCAAAGGATGATTATCAGCAGGGAGAGTCCAATCCGTAGCAGTCAAACTGCTTGTCGAAAGAGAAAGAGAGATCCAGAAATTTGAGTCAGAATCGTTTTTCAAAGTCATTTGAGATTTTGTCGGTGATGCGAAAAAGGACTTCAAGGCTGAATTATCGAAGGATCCAACCGATAAAGCTGAAGCAGAAAAATTCCTTAACCACGCCAAAGATTCTGCCTATACCGTAGAAAGTGTCGAAGTGAGGCCAGGAAAAAAATCTCCTTCGGCTCCATTTACGACTTCTACCCTCCAGCAGGAAGCTAGCCGCAAATTAGGATTTCCGGTTGCAAGAACCATGCAGGTAGCCCAAAAATTGTACGAAGCTGGACATATTACTTACATGAGAACGGATTCCGTAAATCTCTCAGATTTTGCAGTAAAAGAGGCTTCTGACCAGGTCAAAAAATTATATGGCAACAAATATTCCAACCCTACGCATTACGTGACCAAGTCCAAATGATCGCAGGAAGCGCATGAATGTATCAGACCTACCCATATGGAACATCAAGAAGCTGGATCCGATCCTGCGGAAAAGAAACTCTACAACCTCATTCGGAAAAGGACAATCGCCTCACAGATGACGCCTGCCTCTATCGAAAAAACCAAAGCTATGATTGATATTTCAGGCCACAAATTGAAGTTCATCGCCAGCGGCGAAGTCATCAAATTCGATGGATTCCTCAAAGTGTATTTCGAATCTTCTGACGAAGAGAATGAGGAAGGGACATGAATGCTTCCGCTATTGAAGGAAGGTGAAAAATTAGATATGCAACAGATCGCTGCTACCCAGAAATTCAAAAATCATCCGCCGAGATATACAGAAGCATCGCTCGTCAAGAAGATGGAAGAACTCGGCATCGGCCGTCCATCGACCTATGCGCCTACGATTTCGACTGTCCAAAAGAGAGGATATGTGGTCAATGAGTCTAGAGAGGGGACCATCAGAGAATTCGTCGAAATGATTCTGGCTCCCGTCATTGCGAGCGCAGCGAAGCAATCTGAAGACAAATATGTTATCACTACTTCTACCAAGAAGCAAAACACCTGAGCTGAAAAACAAAAGCTCTTCCCTACGGATATCGGAATGCTTGTGACGGACTTTCTCGGTGAACATTTCAAAGATATCATGGATTACAACTTCACGGCCAAAGTCGAAGAAGATTTTGATGAAATTGCTGAAGGCAAAATCAAGCGAGCCGAGATGCTCAAGAAATTCTACGGGCCATTTCACAAGGAAGTAGTCGCCACCAAAGATGCCGATAGACAGAGCGGAGAAAGGTCATTATGAATCGATCCAAATAGCTGACTCCCCGTCATTGCCAGAATAGGAAGATTCGGACCTATGGTCCAAATCGGGAAAAATGAAGGCGAGAAGAAAGCAAAATTCGCTTCCGTTCCTCCAGGCAAAAGTATTGAAACCATCACACTTCAAGAAGCATTAGACGCATTCAACGGACCGAGAGTGGTCGGCAAATATAAGTGAGAAGAGGTGACAGCTTCCACGGGGAAGTTCGGTCCCTACGTCAAATACGGCAAGACCTACGTCTCTATTCGCAAGTGATCTGAATTAGACTATACTACCATTACAATCGAACAAGCAATTCCATTGATCGAAGCAAAACTCGAAGTAGACAAAAATAAGAACATCAATTCATTTGATTATCCCGCTAAAGACGGGACAGGCGCTGGTAAAAAGATAGAAGTTCTCAATGGCATGTACGGCCCATATATCAAGTACGGCGGCTACAATTATCGCATTCCCAAAGGAGGAAAAGATGCAACTGATATGACACTAGAAGATTGTGTGCAGATCGTCGACAAGAAAAATAATCCGATTGAAAAAG
>PFWQ01000064.1:9431-13286 GCA_002791215.1 candidate division SR1 bacterium CG_4_9_14_3_um_filter_40_9 | reverse complement strand
GGGAGTCACTTTCTCTGGAGGAGAACCACTGCTTCAGGCAAGATGATTGATTTCTCTCTGCCAAAAACTCAAAGCCATGAATATTAATGTCTGCATCGATACCAATGGAAGCATCATCAATGACGATGTGAAAGAACTTCAACAATACGTTGACTATTTTTTACCAGACATCAAACATATCCACGATGCTGAGCATCAGAAAATGACTGGGCATAGTAACGCACAAAGCAGAAAATTCATAGAATATATGGAAGAAATCGGCCATCCCTATCAGATTAATTACGTTCTCGTCCCAGGTTATACCGATAGCGAAGAAAATCTCAGAGCAACAGGTGAATATCTTACAACTTTAAAATCCATGACTCGCTTCGAAATTCTTCCCTACCACACCCTTGGAAACTACAAACGAAAAGAACTCTGACGAAAGTATGAATTGGAAAATGTTCCTGTCCCTTCGGCAACGGATGTGGAAAAAGCAGAAGAGATTATAAAAGAATATACAGATAAAATTTTTTAAAAAAAACCGTGTCGGCCCATTAGGGCCGTAGAAACATTGCATTGGAACATCTCTACCCACGCCGTGGGACACGGTTTTTTCTATTTTAATAACTTCTCGCAAACAAAACTCTTTTCTTGCTTGGTTTGCCGGTCAAAATACATTTTCCAGCTTCATCAGGTTGATCAAATGGGATGCAACGGATAGTAGCTGATGTCTCTTCCTTGATTTTGTCTGCCGTTTCCAAAGTTCCATCTCGATGAGCTAGGACGAATCACTTCTCCACTTTCTCCTTGAAGTCTTCATACGTATCCACAACAAACGTATTTGCTTCCCTAAACGCCTGATTTTTTCTCAACAAATTATTCTGCTCCTTATATAAATAATTATCGATGTGGAGATCCACTTCTTCAAGTTTTACTGATGATTTTTCGCCAGATTCTCTCTTGAAAACTTCGACCATTCATGCTTCGAGATCCCTCAGCCCGACTGTGATTCTGATAGGCACGCCCTTGGCTTCATATTCATTAAATTTCCATCCTGGTGATCTATTGGTATCTTCATCAATCTTCCATCTGAGGTTGATGGATGCCTTGAAATATTTTCCTTTGAAATCCAACTTCGTCGTATCGAATCTTTCGATCAATGTCTGAATATATTCTTTGATCTGTTTCAATTCTTCTTCAGTCTTGTAGATAGGTACGACAACGACGTGAAGGGGAGCGAGTGCGGGTGGCAAGACCAAACCTTTGTCGTCTGAGTGTGCCATGATCAATCATCAGATTAATCTTGTTGAAACTCCTCGAGAGGTTGCATATACATATTCCAATTCATTTTTTTCATTGGTGAACTTCACATCAAATGCCTTGGCAAAATTTTGTCCTAGGTGATGAGAGGTTCCTGCTTGCAATGCCTTTCCATCCTGCATCATAGGCTCAAAAGTATAGGTCTGGACTGCACCAGCGAATTTTTCGTGTTCTGGTTTGATTCCTAGCACGGAAGAGATTGCCATAAAGTTAGTGACGAAGTCATCGTACACATCCAGCATTTTTCTTGCTTCATCATCAGCTTCTTTTTCTGTCGCATGAGCGGTATGTCACTCCTGTCGGAGGAATTCCGTGGTTCTAAGAAACATTCTCGTCCTCATTTCCCATCTCACGACATTTGCCCATTGATTAATTAACAATGGTAGATCTCTATACGAATGGATCCGGTTTTTGTAGCTATTCCGGATAATAGTTTCAGAAGTAGGACGGACGATCAATTCTTCTTCGAGTTTCGCTTCAGGATCGACGATGACTCATTTACTGTCAGGACTATTTTTCAATCTATAGTGTGTCACAATCGCACATTCTTTAGCAAATCATTCTACATGAGAAGCTTCTTTACTGAAGAAAGACTTCGGAATGAATAATGGGAAATACGCATTCACATGCCCCGTATTTTTGAACATCTTATCCAGAACATCTCTGATGTTTTCCCGGATGGCGTAGCCATAAGGTTTGATGACCATACATCATCTTACATCAGAATTTTCTGCGAGATCAGCGACTTTGACGATATCGTTGTATCGTTCACTATAATTCTCAGCACGAGTAGTTATCTTATCAGCCATAAATTTCGAATTTAAAGAATTAAATACACTCCATCTATAAGAAATTAGTTTCTGATTTCACTACAAAATGAAGCAATTTTTCTCTTGTAAATCTTAGCCTCAATCATTATGCCTGTGGTAGAAACCAAAACCCATATAATATGAATGCCATAATCATTCTCTCCATTATCACTGACTATTGGAACAAGGTTCCAAATTTCGTTAATGAGCACCTCGGCTGCGTGGCCTCTGTGGTCCTCATCGTGATAGCGATCATAGGTCTGTGGATCTTAAACCATCTTTTGAACAAGGGCGCTTGTAAAAAACGTGATTAAAAAAAGTTCCTTCGAATTCGGAGGAACTTTACGTTATTATATTTGTGCTACGAATGTATTAGAAATCTCCTTTTCATATCATCAAGTCATTTCCTGTATTTGTTTCTTGATATTATTCGCTTTTCTCTGCAAAAATAATTTTACCCCCTGCAAGGCAAATTTCAATCCTTTCGCAGGCGAACCATTCTTAATGATATCCTTATTCGTGAATCCTTTTCGCAGGATTTCATTGAGAATTTTGGGCTGAGGTAAAAGTTTTATCATAGCATAATACCACTCGTATCATTGTTTGGGGATATTAAAATTTTCTCTCAGATCTTCTTTGGTATAAGGGTGTTGTATCACATTATTATCAGCAAGGAGATATCACAATGCTAATGTTAATACCTCATGAAAACGTAATTTTTCTTCTTCGGACATAGTACTTCGATCTAATCTGATATCATGAAAATCATGTCTGACTTGTGCGATAAAAGTATCACGTACAAGTGCATAGCACTTTAAGTCAGTGCGTATAGATTCAGTTTGCTCATGAATGGGTAAGCTGTTAAGAATGTCTTTAAGTTCTTCTAGCCTAGTTCAATCTTGTTTTAAAATTCTGGAAGGATGAGGAACCGCATCCGTTATGCCATGTTGTCCAGATTTTATTTGTTTTTCTCTAATATACTTCTTTTTAGCCATCCCGTAAATAAAATTTGTAAAGTTTGTAAGGTTCATAAGGTTTATAAAGCTTCTAAGGTCTAAGGACTAAAGACTAAGGACTGATTCAGTGGTGCATTTCCCATTTATATCGCGAATGCGAGAAAAATTTCTTCCTGGCACCTGTTTGCAAGCGCTTGCATCTCTTCACGGACAAAGGATGCTTTCTTTTTGAGAAATAATCTTACGCCTTCCAGTGCGGCTGAAAGTATATGTGTTCATGTCTTAGAATTGGCTTCAAATTGCTTGTTCAGAACTTGCTGGACATCATGTCTTTGGAGGATCTGTATCATCGCGGTATAGAGTTTGTATCATTTTTCCTGAAAGTCGAAACGTTCCTGGAATTCTTTTTTGCTGAAGAGTTGTTGATTGGAATCGGTGAGATATTCTAATGCGAGCGCCAATGTAGTATTGAATTGTTTCTTTTCTTCATAGGAAAGGAGCTCTCGATTGATTTTGATGCAGTGTGAATGGAGATGGACAGAAGAAAGAAAAGTATCGCGTACGATGCCATAGGAACGTACATGAGGAAGGACAGATTCTTGTATGTTTTCTTCTGGTAGATCTTCTAGGACATGAGCGAGTTCTTGCAGGATATGCTGTTCTTTTTTTGATGCTCCGGGAAAATGACGGCAAACAGAGGCGCTTTTGCTTTCAGACTTGCCTGCCAGTACGGCTGGAGTTTTTTGTGCTATGACGTACTTCTTTTTAGCCATCTCTAAATAAATTCT
>PFWQ01000064.1:0-9396 GCA_002791215.1 candidate division SR1 bacterium CG_4_9_14_3_um_filter_40_9 | reverse complement strand
ACGTTCTGTAATCTGCCGTTCTGCAATCTAGTTTGATCAGTGAACCATTTCATACGATGCGCCGGTGTAGGCGCAGGCTTTGTATTTGAATGTCCCTTTCAGATGTCCTTCGACACACATTCTGATTTCTACTTCACAAGGGCGATTGAAATATCATTGATTTGCTTTGTATGCTCTGACGAATTGTCCATTAAGCACTTTTTCATTCCATGGTGTTCTGCAATTTTTATAGGTCAATACGGTTTGTGCGATGCCTGCGTTATTTACGACTATCGCTTCAGAGGGTTCTTCATCCCATCGGGTCGTAGGGTCGAGCGGTGCATTGAGCTGCCCTTGGCTATTGAATTCAGCATTGGCATTCACTGGTTCAGAAGGCTGTACATATTCGCTGGGAATGAATTCGTTTTCGGAAGTGGGGATGACTCTGTTGTAGTAATACGTCGTTTTTTCATCGCAGAATTCTTGTGTATAAGAACCCAAAAGCGTTCCATCGTTGCAGTATCTTTTTTCTACATTACATATCGTGCTGACGTCCTCTCTTTGCTGATACGCGATGATGAAATCGCCATGGACGATGGTGTCTCCTGATGGAGAAACACAATTTTTGGGCGTATATCATGCGGTTGTCGTAAATAATTTGCTGCGGTCGCCCTCGAGAAAATGTTCCAGATAATAGATCGCCAAGTCAGGAGAAAATATCAGAGTTTCCATTGTTACATAATAATTTGGAATAGATATTTCAGTAATGATTTTTGCATATTTGGTCGTGGTGCTTGTTCATCCCAAAAGCGAAGAAGGAGTGCTTACGGTAGTAGTTGATCAGGTGAACATTTGGGTTATAGATGCTCCATCAAAAAGATATCCCCATCTATCAGCAGCACCATGAACTTGGATGCCAGTTACTCACCAGTCAGAAGCAGTGCCATGGAATTGGAACGTCATTTGTTCGCCACGAAGTGTCGGAGTCGTAGGTGTAGGTGGTACGAGTACGAACCATCCCAATAAGAAAAAGAATCAGAGAGTCAGAATTTTTATTGTCTGTCCTCGATTGAAGTGAGATTCGTTTCGTTCGATATTCTTGATTTTCTTGGCTTTTTTCATCTGCATATATGACGCTATAAAAGTTTCGTTATACTGATTATATCCCAGGAATTCATAAATTACAAAAAAAGACCGTATCCATGGCCTTTTTTGCTTGACATTTATGGTGTATTTGATGGTGACAATTAGACAATTACCCCGCTTCATACGCATTCTTCTCAAATATATGCTACCACGATCTGCCCTGGGGCGATTGCCCGCTGTGCCTCATGAAACGAGGCAGTCACGAGTTTCGAGTCACGAGTTTTGAGTTTTGGTCTCGTCACGCGTCACGCGTCACGCGTAACTGACAACCTGCATTTCGCAGGTTGTGTTTGCCTATATCTGATTTTTGCTTCCACATCAAGAGGTAAATCATATTTGTAACCTATCCGATGTCGATCGGTCAGATTTATTTCCTTCTGATTCAAAAATTCAGACCCTCTCGGTCCGACATGAACGATATTTCTTTTTACATCAATCTTGGTCACATAGTGATCAGGTGGTAAATTCAATCCCTGCCTTTGTCCAATAGTAAAAAATCGAGCACCTTCATGTTTTCCTATTTGTCTCCTAGATTCATCAACAGTAATTCATACCTTCTTCGGCAATTTCTGTTCGAGAAAAGTTCTGATCGGAATGTTACCTACAAAACACAAACCCTGGCTATCTTTACGTTCGGCGTTGGGAAGTCAGACCTGTTTTGCTATTCTTCTCACTTCCGGTTTTTCGATATCTCCGAGAGGAAATAATGACTTCGACAATTGGAACTGATCCAATCCCGAAAGGAAATAACTCTGATCTTTGTTGTGGTCGATTCATTTCAGTAGTTTATATACCCCACCTGGCCTCCCCTTCGAGGGGAGGTAAGAAATTATTTCTTTATCAATTTGTTTACAAACCGCAGAGAAATTATTCATTATCTCATCATTTGAAAACCTGATTACCTTCATTCAATATAAATTCAATAGTTCAGTTCTCATCTTATCATATTCTTTAGCTTCAGGTGAATTATGGATACCTCAATCGACTTCTATTATCAAATGCTGTTGGGAACAATAAAAATCTGCTATAAAATGATCAATAGGTCTTTGTCTATAAAATTTATATGTATGTGATTGTAAAAATTCTTCTCGAAGTTTTTTTTCTGCTGGAGTTGTATGTTTTCTAAGTTCTCTGGCTCTTTCTATTAAAATCGGACTGTAAGGTAATTGTTTACCGTTTCGCATAAGTCATCTTTTTTTTACATCATCTGCGTTCAATTCTAAGCCCCATTCGAAGGGGGGTTTGGGGGGTAAAATTCTTGCATAATGTCCGGTAGCGATAAAATCGAATCCCATATCCAACGCTTTCTTGAGAAACACATCAAACTTGATTAAACTATTGCACAAGACATCAGGATTCGGTGTGATTCATTTCCTATAGCCTTCGTAGATGTAGGTAATGATTTTTTCATTGTATTCTTTCTGGAGATCAAATGACAGAAGCTTGATTCACAAAAATTTTGCTACTTTGATAGCTTCAGTAGCATCGTCGTAGGTCGTGCAATTCCCGGTTTCAGAAACGTAATTCTTCATGAATCCCGCAGTCACGTCATATCACTGTTTCTTCAGGAGATATGCGGCTACGGCAGAATCAACTCCGCCGGAAAGTCCAATCAGTACTTTAGTCATTAGTCTTTAGCTGTTAGTGAAGAGTTTGTAATGCAACCAAATATCTTATATTCATTTCATTATCATTATCAATTTCAGAAACGAAAAAACCCCCAATTTCGCAATCAGGAGTTTTTCACAGCTCTAGCGCTAGAAAAGCAAAACTATCTTTTCTTAGCTTTCTTAGCTTTCTTAGCTTTCTTAGCAACTTTCTTAACTGCTTTTTTAGCAACCTTCTTTTTCTTTGCAACCATTGTAGGTATAAATAAGGATATAAAAAACCAAGCTTTAGATTACTACACAATAATTTTCGAAATGTAATGAGAAATTATTGATGTAGCAACTATATATGCTTCAATCACCAAGAGGTGAAGGAGCATATAAAAACAGGGATTTTCACCCAGACCGTTCGGGGTTGAAAACTTGTGAAATATGTTTGCTTGATAATATCATATGCATGGAAACAAAAAAAGCAAACTAAATACACAAAATAAAAAAAAAGTCTATCTATAATTCACTAGGCGAGAAGCCAAACCCCAAAGGTCGAGAAAAGATTGAGTTTACATATTTGATTAAGTGTATATCTTATGTCATCATCTGTCGCAATGTGGCGACATCGCTTGAAAAAAAGTGACATTGTAATTCATTAGGTCGAAACTAGCGAAACGAGCTTATAGAGCTTGTTCGGGAAGAAAAAATTTTTGGAATTCGGAATTTTAATTTCTTTTCGTCCTATTCGTCTTTTCGTCCTATTCGTCTTTTCATATCACTTGCAAAAATCTCATCTCTATTTTTCTGACACCGAATTTAGGATTGTGGAATTTGACGATAGTGAGATTATTCCAGACTTCAAGCACATATCCCTTGCCAAATAATTTATGCATGACGCTATCTCATTCGTCCACGTTCTGTCTTGGCTCATCATCCGTTCATCATCCGCCGAGGTCATATCTTTTTACCAAGTCGGGAGAAATCTCATCCAAGAATCTGCTCGGAGGATTCATCTTAGTTTGTCATCGTGTCATCCTGCTGTGTGCGTGTGAGAGAAAAAGCACGTCCTTAGCCCTAGTTACAGCGACGTACATCAGCCTTCTTTCTTCTTCCAGAGTTTTGGGGTCTTGCATGGCATTCGCCAACGGAAAAATATAATCTTCCAATCCTACGATGAACACAATCGGAAATTCCAAGCCCTTGCTTGAGTGAGCGGTCATCAATTTTACCGCTTCTATTTCTCAAGATTCATTTTCTGAGATATCACTCAATAGTGCCACCTCTTCCATAAATTGTCTCAATAATTCCTCTCATACTATGCTTCAGGGCTCTTCATTCGCAGTTTTTCTCAGGTCGTATTTTTGTGCCATATTGATCAATTGTCAGATGTTTTCATATTTTTCATCTGCCTGTGGCTCGCCTCATTCTTCCTTGACGAGATAGTCTCTATATTTGATTTTTTTGATCAAGGTCTCAATCAATTCTGCTGGCGTCAATTTTTTCAACTGTGTTCTTATTCCGATCATGGTGGTCAAAAACTCTTCGATTCATTTCGTAGCGGCGGGGGTGAGTTTGACGCCAAGATCACTGATATGAATTAGGATTTCATGCATATTGGTATTTTGATCAATCGCTAGTTCTTCAATAGTCTCTATCGTCGTTTTTCAGATTTTTCTCGTCGGTACATTCAAAATCCTTTTGAGGGAAATATTATCCTGTGGATTCAAAATATATTTGATGTAGGAGAGGGTATCTTTAATTTCTTTCCTTTCAAAAAATTTATACGCTCACCACACCTTGTACGGAATTCCTTCCTGCAGAAACAATTGTTCAAAAGGAGAGGATTGAGCATTCGTCCTATACAAAATCGCAACCTGATTCCGATTTTTAACTTTCCCCTGGTCCTTCATCTTCTTGATGAGGTCTACGATATTGGCTGCTTCGTCCATTTCGCTCGCATGAGAGAAGATGGTGATTTTGTCATCACCGGTTCTATGGGCTACGATATTTTTTTCATATTGATTAACATTATTCTTGATGATTTGATTCCCCGCATGGACGATATGAGGGCGCGAACGATAATTGATTTGTAATTTGAACATCTGGATGTCCGGTCGATATTTTTTTACATTCAAAAAGTTTTCCATGAGTGCCCCGCGCCATCCGTAGATGCTTTGATAATCGTCTCCGATGAGCGTCATATTCGCATTTTCACCTCCCAGCATTTTCATCAATTCAAATTGGATCCGGTTGGTGTCTTGTGCTTCATCTACGAGGATATAGTCAAAATGATCGTTCCGTTTTTTCAAAATTACAGGATTTTTTTTGAAGAGCAGATAAGGTAACAAAAGCAGATCGTCAAAATCGAGCGAGTTGTTATTTTCAAGTTCTTTCTGATATTCTTCGTAGATTTTGTACATGCTTTGGTCGTGGTCAGTTTTCAGTATTTTTATAGCGCCTTTGGGATCCAATCAATTATTTTTCTGTATGGAGATGAAGACTTTCGCTTCGGGTATCTTATAGATGTCTTGCAGTCACAACCTCTTGAGCACATCTTTCATGATGCTCTGTGATTCGTTGCTGTCGTAGATTCCGAAGTTTTTGGTGTATTTCATTCAGAGTTTTTCTATATCTTCTTTGAGGATTTTTAAGAAGATACTATGGAAGGTTCATATCCACTTAAGCGTATGGGGAAGCAAGCGATTCGCCGATGTGTTTGCCGGAGCAGAGGATTGCATCGCGTTGAGAAAATCGCCCAGACTATCGTCTAGGTACTGTCACTCTGAACGTAGTGAAGAGTCTAGATCCTTCGCATTCGCTCAGGATGACTGGATAGAATCTTTCGTTCCGCGATCCGCGTCCCGCGTACCGCTCGAGATCTCTTCAGAAATTTTGAGAAGTCTTTCTTTCATTTCATTCGCCGCCTTGTTGGTGAAGGTCACTGCGAGAATTTTTTGTACAGGAATATGTTTGCCCCGAATGAGGTAGGCAATCTTGTAAATCAGCGTCCTTGTTTTGCCAGATCCAGCGCCTGCAATGATGAGGCTAGAGGTATCTATATGCAAGGCAGCTTCCCCTTGTTCGTCGTTTAACTGACTTTTGATGTAAGAAGTAATATCCATGTCACTCTATGTATGGAAAAAGGAGAGTGTTTCAATTCCAAATAAGAAAATACGGCTTGAAAAAATCCTACGTATATATATGTATAGGGTATGTCCGAATTTCGGATATCATTAGGAGAGAAAGGAATATTGGAGAATCGAAGGGGGTTTACTAGCAAAGAAGCTAATGATTTATAATCGGGCTTCATTTATTGTTTGTATTCTGCCGTGCCAGCAGGCCGCGGTTATACGGCAAGTAAACCTTGTACACAACGCCCTTCTTTTTGAGAGATATTCCGTCTCTCCTTTTCTTTAATTCAAAAAAATACCAGTTCATCGCCGGTATTGTGCATATTCTCTACTCTTCCACTACCAATTCATCCTTCGCCTGTTCATAGATTTCCTTGATGTCGTCTGGGGTATCGTAGTTTGGGAAAAGCGCTTGATGGAGATTGATTTCCGTTGTGATGTTTTCAGCGACTTCATTATTATTTTCTATCATCTCATCGATGAATTTCTTATCGAATTCATTTTTTTTCAGAATCTCCATGATTTCGTCTTCGCTCATGATATGATATTCGCCTTTCGGCTTCCTTCTGTCCTCGTCGTACATCTTTTTCCCGTCTTTGATGGCGAGAGCGACTTCCCACGCTTCTTTATCATCCTTGTTGGGATAGAAATAATTATTATGCACGACAAACTTGATCTTCAACTTCTTCCCGAACTCTAAAATCTGGTCATTGATCTTTTTCAGCATGGGGATGATAGTATAGTCTTGCGCGATGACATCCATATAGACATTTTCGACCCCTACTGCATCTTGGATCATTAAGATTATCTCTGTGATTTTCGATTCCTGGTTATCCGACTGCAGCATTTTCGCTATTCGCGATTCGGTTCATCACATGATGACGAGAATTCAGCTTCCATATTTTTTGAGCGTGGCGATATCGATTTTTGGCTTGCCGGCGATTCATTCCTTATCGGCAAAAGAAGTGAGGATCATGAGATTTTGATATCATTTCTTATTTTTTGCTATGAGAATGATGTTTCCGACTTGATTAGGTGCAAACGTAGAATTGATATCCATCACAAATCATGTTTCTACGCCGATGATGGGTTTGATTCATTCTTCTTTGGCGGTCTGGTAGAATTTAATGGCGCTGTACATCCCATTGTAGTCGGTGATGCCTATCGCTGTCATTCCGAGTTCTTTCGCTTTTGCGATAATCTTATTGGGCTTGCCGATGGCTTCCAGGAATGAAAAGGTGCTATGTCAGTGAAGATGGGTGAACATATATATATATAAGGTAAAACGGTATACGGGTCACGTTAAACGTTTTCCGTTGGCCGTTCCTCGTTGTATAGTTTTGATTTTTAAATGCAACTATTCATTGAATTTTTAAATAATAAAATTATACTCAACTACTTCTTGTCAAAAGAATAATTTTATCTGTATATACTATATATTATGTATAAGAAAATTTTAATCATCGGATTCCTTGGATTATTAGTGTTCCCATTCGGATCAACTTTTGCCAAAGCTTGGACTCTTCCCGGCGTCAAAATCATCACTCGTGCCGAGTGGGGGGCGAATGAAGCATGGAGATATGCCAAACAACCCGCTTACGAAGTGAAAGCACGGTTGGCAAACAAAAATCAGCAAGAATTGGACGAGCTTCAGCAATCCAACGTAGGCGCCTATCTTGATCGTAAGAGAGTAGACTACGAGAATACTATGGCTACGGATTATCTTATCAGCAGTTATGCCAGTGAACAGACGATTAATGAAGTCCGCTACGAATATCTAGGGAATTATCTCAAACGACCGGAGTCCATCCATCTCAATAAGACCAAAATCATCATCCATCACACAGCAGGAGACTATGCCTCTTTACTTACCTGAGGGACGGGCGCAGTCAGAAAATATCTTCAAGATGTGTACAAGTATCATGCCATCACCAGAGCACGATGAGATATCGGCTATCATTTTCTGATAGATCCATTCGGTAATATTTATGAAGGAAGAGCGGGTGGAGAATGAGTTGTTGCAGCACATACCGCATGGAATAATACGCCGAGCATAGGAATTGCGCTCATGGGGAATTTCAACATCCAACAGCCGACAGAAGCTCAACTCAAATCACTCATCAAATTAAGCATAGCCTTGGCCAAAAAATATAAGATCGACCCGAATAGCAGAGTCATGTATTTCGAAAAATGAACTGAAGCGCCATATATCACAGAGGAAGAAAACTTTACCATAGCCTGACACAAAGACGCAGGGAATACTTCATGTCCGGGGACCAATCTCTACGCATTATTACCTGATATCAGAGCGCAAGTAAAAAAAAGGCTCGGAAGAATAAGACTGACAAGTTCAGTGGTCGCCACCGGGACAAAAGCCATCGAAACGAGTGTATCCAAGATACAAAATCTGGGAACCCAAGCGAAATGATTCTATTACAGCAACAAAACTTCAGATACATTCACACTCCCTATCTCAATCACCAAACTCAAAAGCTGTGCGTGAATTGACGGAGCTCTGACTGTCAATAGTTGCAAAGCATCTCAATGAACGCTTATCGTCAATGTCACCAAAAATAAATTTGCCAGTTGAATCAAACCGATAAAAGTCATCACTTCGGAAGGCGAGAAAATCATCAGTTTCAAAGTATTCCGACAGGAAGATCTGGACGTGCTTCTTAGTGCGCTCAAACTGGACTACGTCAAATACCGCATCATGACTTCGCCAGATGGGACGATGAATAAGATCACGCACAAGATTACGATGGATGAGGCAAAGACATATATGCAATCAAATGTGAAAGTGCTTCTCTATGATTTGAGTGCTGATTATAATATCTGGAATCTTTCCTGTGAAAATAAATGTATCATCAACGCCGATGGAAAAATATATACCTATCAGGCGCCTGTTATAGAATCGCACAATGGATTCCTGTATCTTACGATAGAAGATAATCTCTACGGTCCTAAAAAAATGACCATCACTGCCGGCAAAAAAAACGGCCTCATCACATTCACCAACTACAATAGAACATCATATGCCAAAAATCCTTGGAATACCTTTCGTGGTTCTGTCAACTTTGTAAAAGACAAGATCAAAAACATGAAGTCTGGACAATACGACGAAAAATACGTAGTCATCAATGAATTGCCTTTCAACGACTATCTGAAGTGAATCGGCGAAACGAGCGAACAAGAAAATAAGGGAAAAATCAAACTCATGGCATTGCTCGCAAAATCATATGTCCTATTTTATATGAATCCGGATAACAAGCATCCATCTATCCCAGCAGGAGTATCATATACAGCGATAGATTCTCCGGACTTGTTCCAGAAATATATCTGAGCGGGAGGAGAACAGACATTTAAAATTTATCAAGCATTGCTCAAGACCACTCAAAATCAAATATTATTGTATGATGGCTATGTGCCTATTTTGCCTTACTTTAGCTGTTCGGCTGGATTTACTTTCTCTGCCAAAGAGAAACGATGACGAGCAGATACTCCATATCTTCAGTCCCGCTACGATCAAGAAAAATGTTTAG